>CALXRE010000060.1 GCA_944390645.1 uncultured Alphaproteobacteria bacterium
GCCCGAAATAATCAAACTATCTGTAAAATATAATCAAACCATGTGTTCTTTTATAGCAAAACTGATGGAAAAAATCTTTGTTTTTCAATAACTAAACCATTTGACAGACTGCTGAAAACGCCTGAAATTGACAAATGGTGCCCCTAGCCGGAATCGAACCAGCACTCCCTTACGAGAAGCAGATTTTGAGTCTGCCGCGTCTACCAGTTCCGCCATAGGGGCTTACTCTTACCTCGGTAGAGTCCGGTATAATATACTCATATCTTATATCGTCAAGATACTTTTCTTAATCCTTTTATTTTTTATTTCTTGCCTAAATTAAACGGACAATCCTTTCGACCTAATATACAAAAAGGTCCTTGCTTTATTCCACAACCAGAAAAGGTAAAACTATCCTCTCTGCCAGTTCGACAATCTATAATCTTAAATGCACTTCCTGGAATAACCTCTAATATATCCGAAAATATTTGTAATGTAGAATAACATTTATCTCCTGAACAACGAGATAATATCCTCTTACCTGGAACCTGCTTACTTATATAACTTACCTGCGTGTTCTTTCCTATATTATAATATATCTTAACATTCCTATAATCCTTACTCTTTAACCTTATCAAAGGCCAACCACCTAGTCGCTTCGCTTCTATTAAACTATAGCTTTTTAACGCATTCTTTGGTAAACCTTTTAAGCCTCCTTCCCTCTCTTCATATAACGGATGGCTCTTAACTCCAAAAATATCTAAAAACTCTCCCTTCGTGCGATTATCTATTTCTAACTCTAAATAATATAACTTATAATTACCACAAGGAGCTTCTAAAAAAGAATTGCAAACATTACAACCTTCATCACCTCTTCTATCTGAAAAAGTAGAACCTATTCCCTTATTCATATCATCTTCTTCTATAAGAACCTCTTCATCTACAGAAGAAATAATTGGAAACTTATTTGGTGCATCAATTTGCCATATCCCTACTATCTCATAACTCTTTTCTATTTCTTCTTCTATTCCTCCTTGCGCCTTATCTAACAAAATAACATCTTGCTTGCTTGTATCTATATCATAACGAAAAATAAATCCTGAACTCGTATCAGCTTCTGCTTCTTCCTTCATAAATTCTCTATAAAATTCTTTATATAAAAAATATAAACTATAAAATAAAAAAATGCCTACTAAAACAACTATTAAAAAAATCACATCAGAGCGAATCCTTCCTGAATATGAAAATTTATTAACTCTCTTCTGTGACATCTCTTAATCCTTAAAATCATTTCCTTATTGGCTCTATCTTTATAACCATTCGGCGATTAATTTCTTTATTAACAGAAAGCTCTTTCCCATATGCATCATAACTCGGAACCTTGGGCTGATTGTCTGATACTCCTACTGCTCGAAAACGAGATGCTTTAATACCTCTAGATGTGAAAAACTTAACTAAAACCGAAGAACGTAACGCTGATAACTCCCAACTAGAAGTAAATGATCCTGTCTTTAAACCTTCCTCATCTGTATGTCCTTGAACTTCATAACGAAACATCTCATAACGATCCGCATTCAATGTTGCTCCAATCCTCTTTAATATAGAATCCGCTTCTGTCTTTAATGTTGCTCCTCCTTTATTAAATAATACGTTAGATGAAATATCTAAAACTACTCCTTGCTTGTCATTATAAACGCTCGCCTTATTTTGAATGTTTAAAACATTTATATCGTGTTGCAAATCTTGAACTATTAATTCTATAGGTCTAATTATATCCCTATCACTAAGCTTCTTCGCCATGTTCGAACTTATTTGCTCAAACTTAGCCATGTCAATGGTGGATACCGCTGTCAATAATACAAAAAAACAAAGAATCAATGAAACCATATCACTGTATGTTAATAGCCAATCTGATCCTGTATCTCCTTCTTTGTCTTCATTATTCGAAAATAAAATCATGATGAATTATCTTTACCCTAAGAAGTGCTCTTTTCCCGACCTTCTACTATTGTTTCCCTATTGCCTGATCCTAAACCTGCTGGCGTACCACTCCTATCTTTACTCTGCATATCCCTATCTATAAGAAAATGTTCGCTCGGAGATATATACGCATTCATTCGATCTTGAATATATCTTGGACTCTTCCTCTCTGCTAACAGACTTAATCCTTCTGCTATCAAAATGTTCCTAAATAAAACTATATCTTCCCTTTGATTAACCTTAGTTGCCGCAGGTAAAAATAAAATACGTGCTGCTAATATACCATATAACGTCGATATTAATGCAACCGCCATACCGGGACCTATTGCCGATGGATCATTCAAATTACCTAGCATAATTATTAAACCTACTAATGTTCCTATCATCCCAAACGCTGGTGAGGTGGCTGCCATCATCTTTAATACATCTGATCGCATATGCGCTCTCTTATACGCACTCTCTGATGCCGAAGCTAATATCTTCTTTATCTCTTCTCCTGTATAACCTGCTGTCACTAAATCAATACCAAACAACATAAACGTATCATTCTTAACTGTAATCGCTGCATCAGATTCTAATCCTTTTAAGCCGTTCTTTTGTACTACATATCCCCATCTTATTATCCTACCAACTTCGTTCTTTAAAATTGCTTGCCCTTCCCTATGTGCAAATAAAATCGACATGACGTCTTGTAGAGAACCTGTAACATACTTAGGCTCAAAAGAAATAAATGCTACCGCTAACGTTCCTCCTATAACCATTAAAAAACTCGGCATATCCAAAAACATCATGTAGTTGTTCGTTGACATTACAACAGATCCTACACAAAGACCTATACCTACCAAAAAACCCGCTAAAGTCGCAAAAGATATGTGATTGCTATTGCTATTATGAACGGACATAACTTATTTACCCTTTATTTAAAATTTCAAACATCTTGAGAATATTATTTAATAGTATTAAATTATACAATATTTTAATCAATTTTTAGCTTTTTTTTCCTTACTCTTATAATAATATTTTGCTCTGAAAAACGGAAAAACAATGCATATAAATAATCAATATTTACTATCTGGCGTAATGATTGTCTCTTTATCGGGAAAAATATCTTCCGTTAATGAAACTTTAGAAAAGACTTTGGGATATAAAAAAAATTCCCTAAAAGGAAAAAAAATATCTTTAATATTACCTGATCCTAAAAATCCAGAAAATCCTCTTGGTCTTTTAAATAACTTAGATAACTCTCAAAAAAATACTATAAGATGCAATGCCTTAACAAAAGAAAAAAAACTCTTACCTGTCGAAATCATTGCTATTAAACTAGATGCTGGAAACGAACAGTATTTTGTTTGTACTCTACGTAATATAGCTCAAAAAGAAATCTCTGATAAAATCGAAGTTATAATCCAAGAAATAATTCGCTTAGCTATGCGTGGCGATGGTGTCAAAAAAATTGCTCCGATCTTATGCGATAAACTCTTGGAAATCTTTAATCTAGAAACAGCTTGGTTGGCAACTAGAAAAACAAATGGTGATTTAAAAATAAATGCTCTCGCCGGTAAAGAATTACCAAATATACAAGCTGGAAAAATAATAAATTGGGAAGATATTGATCTTTTGCTACCTCATATTGCTCAATCTGTACAATCTTGCCAAACTTCTTCTCTTTTTAATAATAACAATCTTAACGATTCTATAAATGCAATAAAAGAAACTGGTAAAAATAAAACTTTATCTTTTCCTCTTATCTTCTGTAGAGATCCTATAGGTATCTTGGAAATCATAAAAAAAGAAGATTTTGATAAAGATACTGAAAATGCTTTACAACTCTTAGCTATGCGTATAGCTGTCGTTATTAAAATGGCCCAAGATCAAAGATTTATGAAGCTTTTAAGTACTGCGATTTCTTCTGCGGCAAACGCAATTATTATAACGGATACTGACGGAAAAGTTATATGGGTAAATAATGCTTTCTCAGAAATGAGTGGCTACTCTGAAAATGAAATAATAAAACAAAAGATAAGTATCTTAAAATCTGGCGTCCAAAATGATGCCTTCTATAAAAATTTATGGGAAACTATGAAAAAAGGAAATTTATGGTCTGGAGAAGTCGTTAATAGACATAAGTTCGGAAGCCTTTATACTGTAAAACAAACTATAAGCCCTATTGTAAATTCCGAAGGAAAAGTTTCTCAATTCATTGCTATTCATGATGATTTAACTGCAGAAAAAGATGCTGAACGAATAATAACTCACATGGCTAATTATGACCAATTAACTGGTCTTCCTAATCGTACTTTATTCCGTGAGCAACTAGCTCAGAAAATAGCAAATCTTAATGCTAACGATGAAAATCTCCAAGTTGTCCTTATTTTCATAGATATTTCAAACTTTAATATAATTAATGATACTATGGGACATGGAATGGGAGATGTATTATTAAGAGATATTTCTGATCGGCTTTCTTGTATAACTTCCTCTGATGATTTACTTTCTCGTTTCGGAGGAGACAACTTCGCTCTAGCAACAACCTTAAAATCATCTGATAACATTTCTCTCTTAGCTAAAAAAATAATCGATAATATAGCAGAAGATATCGAAGTGGATGGAAAAGAAATTAATCTTGGCGCTTTCCTAGGAATCGCTACATATCCTGATGATGCTGATGATGCAGAAAAGCTGATAAAATACGCAGATATGGCTATGCATAAAGCTGCCTTAATAGCTCCTAACACTTTCTATTTCTTTTCTCGGCAGATTAATGAAGAAACAGAAAAACGCATGATCATTGAAAGAGATTTGCGAAGAGCTTTGCAAAATAATGAATTGATTTTAAATTATCAACCTCAGATAGATATTACAAAAAATAAAATATCTGCATGGGAAGCTCTTATTCGTTGGAAACATCCTACTTTAGGATTGATTCCTCCTGTACATTTCATTCCTATTGCAGAAGATTCTGGCTTAATATTGCAAATCGGAGAATGGGTCTTAAAAGAAGCATTAAAACAATGGCGTAAATGGAGAGAAATGGGTTTACCAAATGCTATTATGGCTGTAAATCTATCTGCTGTTCAATTCCGGCAAGAAAATTTAGTATCGGCTGTAGAAAATGCTTTAATTGAAACTGGGGTTACTCCTGATAATCTAGAATTAGAACTAACAGAATCTGTAATTATGCAAGACGCAGAAACAGCTAATGATACTCTTAAAAAAATCTCAAACATAGGAGTAAAATTAGCAATCGATGACTTTGGTACAGGTTATTCTTCTTTAAGTTACTTAAAAAGTTTCCCTGTAGATAAATTAAAAATTGATCGTTCTTTTGTCATGGATATGGAAAAAGATTTTGATAATGCAAGAATCGCTGATGCAATAATCAAACTCGGTCATAGTTTAGGACTAGAAGTTATTTCCGAAGGCGTTGAAAATAAAGAACAGCTTAATCTCTTAAAAGAAAATGGCTGCGATGCTGTACAAGGATACTTACTTGGAAAACCTATGTCTCCTGAAATGATCCCAGACTATGTATTAAATAAAAAGTTTATTTTGTAGCTATTTTGTCAATAACCATATACGAAATAATCCATTACCATCTTCTGTACCTCCATTAGCTACTGTATTTCCTCCTGTAATACCTCCTCCTTCATCAAAAACAAAAATATCCTTACTACAACTAGGCCAACCAGAAGGCATTCTTTCTAAGCATACTCTACCTCCTCCCCCTGAACTATCATAACCTCCTCCTCCATATCCTCCTCCTGAATTCCATCCTCCTGCTCCATATCCTCCTCCTGGATTACCACAGGTACGATACCAACAACCTGAACCTCCTCCAAAACCTTCTCCTCCCCCTCCTCCACTATTATCTCCCCCACCACCAAAACCTCCAACAGGTAAACCTCCTTGATAGCCACTTACAGAAAGAGTCTCACCCAAACCTTCCCAATAACCATTACCTCCTTTATTTATATCTCCGCTGACAATATTACATGATGGACTATAACCATATATATATTCCTGTCCCAATCCTCCTTGAATGTCTGTCGAATGTATACCTTTACCTCCAACACCTCTACAACCAGGATAACTACCAGTTCCACAATTATTACCTCCTCCTCCTTTCCCTTTTCCTCCAGCTCCTCCTGCAACCATAATACGATATTTATCTCTTAAATAATTATTAGCATGAGTTCCTGAAGCCTTTGCTTCAATTGCTCGCCAATCTAAACCATATCTTATTTCTGTACCTCCTCCTCCCCAACCTTTTGAACCTACAATAATAAAAAACTGATCTCTTATTCTTGTCGTAAATTCTCCCCAAGTGTAACCTCCTTTACTACTTCCAACCCCTATTCCATCAGCTGTATTACTTGATGATCCTCCATAAGCTTCAAATCTATATCTACCTGAGCGAGGAAGAATATATGTATATGTATTACCATGAGAAAAATCTCTAATCTTAGTCCATGCTGGAGTCTTACTCATATCACAGTATGATATTTGTGCTCCATCCCAATATACTGTATAATTCCCATTACTAGGTGATTCCTTGCCTAAGTTTAAATATGCGTTTTTAATATCATCACATATTGGCTCAAACTCTTTACCCATAAGTGAACAAGTACGACTTTCTTTTTCTGTATAACATGCATAAATTAGTTCATCTTTTGTATAACCTTTATTAGTTCCTGCTGGAAAATAGCAACTTTCTTTTTCATATTTACCTATTCCTTTTGAAAGACGATATTCCATAAATTCCGAAGGTGGCATCTGTCCCGCAAGCATATAAACTGTTGCTACTGCTTGACAGCTATTGTTAAGCTTGGGTGAATTATTCCATGCTGTTAAACATGCTTCTTCATAACCTGACATTCCATTGTTGCATTTTTCAATAATACGCAAATTCTTATCTGATAATCCTTCCCATGAACTTATACATTCTCCTTTGATACAAAACTCATTAGCTGATATCTTATCACCTATAAAATTTGAAAAAGTAGTGGTTTCAATAAATTCTTTAAGCTCTTCTTCATTTAATCCCGTAGTTTCTTCTTTATCATAAGCGGTGGTTAGTACTGGAATACCTGTCGGTAATGATTTAAACCCATAATTAGAAATATCTTCAACCCATATACCATTTATACCCCAGGCTCTATTTATATCTTGCTCTGAGTATATCCCTGCTGATACCCCCAAAAGGGATGCTATCTTAGCTGCTTTTATATCATCTCCTCCTTTCAAAACTACTATCATACCTTCTACTGAACCATCTGAACCTTTACGTATACCTATCTGGTAACCTGAAATTTCTATCCCTATATCAATTGGCTCAAAAACTATACTCCCAACCGAAAGAATATCTTTGTTTGCTTTAATATAATCCTTCGTGGCTTCCTTTAATAAAAGTAACTTGTTCGCTTCGTTTATATTATCTATATCTCTTCTTCTATCGGATACTTGCTTATAAAGTAACGGTGTTAAAGCGGATATTAAACCTAACATTACTACCACTTCAACTGTGATGCTTCCTCTTTGAATACTTTTCATCCATATCTCCCATCATAGTGACTGGGAGTTCGAAGTGCGTATGCAAACGCTGCAAAGTATTTGCTTGAAATCGCTTATTCCCTTGCCTCCCAGTCTAAACTGGTAGATACAAGTAGAATAGCTGGCTAATATAATGCCTCTTGCATATGAGACTTCGACATCCCATCTTTGATTCTTACTCAAAGACTATTAAATACTATTGAGCATCTTTTATATTGTAAAGCTTTTTTCTGTGTTAAAAATATTTATTCTTATTTCTTATTTATGCCAACATAAGCTACCATTATATGCTCTGCACAATATGGCTTCCCTAATATCGCTTCCTTACCACAAAAATGAAATTCTTTATCTTTCGGATCTCCTATAGGCCAACGACATGAATGTAATGTTAAATCCGTAAGAGTTACAAAATCTTCTACAGACTTTGCTTGCTTCGAAAAATTCGCCTTCTTAGACTTTGAATTCTCCTTCTTTGAAATACTGTCTTCATCCCTCTTAATCGGAGATGGTCTACTCTCTAATCCTAAACGATGTGCTTTACCTACAACCGCATTCTTGGACATATCTAAAGCTCTACCAATTTCCCCTGTAGTTAATCCTTCTGCCCATAACTTCTTTAACTTCTCAACTTTTTCTTCGGTCCAGCTCATCTCAAAAGCTCCTATATATTATATACTTTTTAGTGCTCTTATACGCTATTTTCATCAATTAGCAACAAATATCTTAACCTGTAGTTTGCTTTCTCCTGCTTTTGGAACTTTTATTTTCCATAAAACTTGATTGGCATTCTCTTTTATACTCTTTATATTCTCTGATGTAATCTTCCATCCATTCGGAAGATCTTGATAAATACTTACTTCAACATCACTATCTTTCGCATTCTTTAATAATACTTCAAAAGACGCTTCATAAGTCTTATCTGAAAGTTGACGATAATCTATCGCCTTACCCTTAACTGTAATATCAAATGCTTCTCCTAACTTTATCTTAACCTCTTCGTTCTTAGGTGTATGTTTTATCGAATCTTCTCCAACAAATAAAAGCTGTCCTGAATTGTCCTCCTTATATACCCTAAAAATACCCGATGGAAGTGGAATTCCAAGTCCTGAACCCTCTTTATTATTAAACTTTATAAATACTACTGGATTCCTTCTCTCATATTCTCTTGCTTTTAAATTCTTATAAACCATAAATGGATTATCTAAACGATATTCTTTATTTACCAAAACTTGTGGTGTTGAAAATAAAGATACCTGCTTGGTTTGATTCGACAATATGCTGGTCTTATCTCTGAGTGTATAAAGATGATAATCCATAAAACTCTCTTCTTTTGCTCCTCCTATCATATCTGTGGCTGAACTCTCCGCTAAGGCAACATTCTTCGCCATATACATTCCTCTTACTTGTGGCTCTACTACATTAACTGAACCAGCAACTAACTGAACTAATGCATCGTCATATGAAACTCCAGATGTGTTCGTTAATGTTACCCAACCATTTAATCTTAAAAACTTCTCTCCAGAATCAAGCTCTGCTACATAATCTGCTTGCCAACTTAATCCTCCTGTTAAATAACCTAATTCTATGTCCGTATTTTCTTTCTTGCTACTATACAATTTTAAAACTAGTGTAGGTCTGTCTCTAAGATTATCAGGAATGTCAGGAAAAATATAACGACCAACAAAACCAGTCTCTATCCTATCTCCTATCCTTAAAACTATTCCTCCTTCTGTACTTAATACCGTTGCTTTCTCTAACTTCTCTACTCCTGTAGCTGGATTCGTACTTATAACCTCTATCTCTTTTCCTAAATATTTCAAAAGTAATGACTCTGGTGATAAAAGATCAAAATTAAAATTCTGCTCTAATACCTTAATCCCTTTACCTTGCAAAAGAGCCGTCTCTGGACGTATCTGTGCTGATACATCAATAAATGCTAAATCATTAACTCCTGAAACAAGAGATACTTTCCTCTTATCCTTAACTAAAGCTAAATTCGTATTATAAATAGCAACTGAAAGTTCTTTCCTTTTATCTAAACCTACCTTCTCTTCCGAAGCATACAAAAATGTACTAAAAAATAGCCCAATAATAACTATAAAGGTATAACAAAATAATTTCTTAAACATTTTGATTCTTAACCCCTAAAAAAATATACTTCATGAATTTATACTATCTAAATAAACTTGTATCATCTTAGGTGTAACTAGCGTTATTCCATTCTCCGTATGATAAAAATATTTCTTATCAAACTCTGGATCCTCTCCTACAACTAATCCTCTCGGTATAACACAACCAGCACTCAAAATAGCTTTATGTATTCTCGCATTCCTATTGATTACACAATTCGGTAAAACAACTGAATCTTCAACAAAAGCAAAAGAATGTACTACAACATTTGTAAATAACAAAGAACCCTTAATCAATGAACCTGAAATAATACATCCACTAGAAACTAAAGAACGTAATGCCATCCCTGTGCGTAATTCACTTTCAAAAACAAACTTCGCTGCAGGAAGCTGTTCTTGGAAAGTCCATATAGGCCAAGAAGAATCATATAAATCTAAATCAGGTACTACATATGTTAAATCAATATTTGCTGACCAATATGCATCTAATGTACCAACATCTCTCCAATATGGCTCATCTTCTTTATTATACACACAACTCTTATTAAAACGATGCGCATGAAGCTTGGCCTTTCCTATCAATGACGGTAAAATGTCTTTACCAAAATCATGCGAAGAATTAATATCTTCCGCATCTTTCCTTAATAAATCTACAAGAAAATCTGCATTGAATATATATATTCCCATACTGGCAAATGATCTATCTGGACGACCTGGTATCGATGGAGGATCCGTAGGCTTCTCTATAAAACTAATTATATTGTCTTGCTCATCTACTCCTACAACCCCAAATTCCTTAGCACTTTGAATGGGAACATCTATACAAGATACTGAAGCTTCTGCTTCACTATCTATATGATCCGCTAACATCTTAGAATAATCTTGCTTATAAATATGATCCCCAGCTAAAATCAAAACATATTTCGGATTATGCTCTAATATTACTTCTATGTTCTGAAAAACTGCATCCGCTGTACCTTGATACCATGTCTCTCCCGACGTCTGCTGCTGTGCTGGCCAAATCTCTACAAACTCATTCAATTCTGGTTGTAAAAAACTCCAGCCCCTTTGCAAATGTTTAATTAAGGTATGTGCTCTATATTGAGTCAGTACTCCAATCCTTCGAATACCTGAATTGATACAATTAGATAAAGGAAAATCTATAATCCTAAACTTACCTCCAAATGGAACCGCAGGTTTAGACTGATTGTCGGTAAGCTGCCTTAATCTGGAGCCCCTTCCTCCAGCCAAAATAAGCGCTAAAGTGTCTTTGCGCGTACTGTTTAAATCCCTGTTATCCATAACTCTTCCTTAGAAAGCTACAAAATGAATCTTTTATTCACTCTAATTATAATAAAAACACAAAAATATTCGTTCGTAAACCAACAAATAAAAAATAAATTACAACATCTCTTTTATTGCTTCTTTTAAATATATAAGCTCATGTGGCTCAGATAAATTATGCTTACCTCCTTTTACTATGACTACCCTTACTTCCTTAGATGTAAGCTTATCCTTTATCTTTATCGCTATATCTGATGGTACTATTGTATCCTTATCTCCATGTAATAGAATCACTTTCGCTTCCGTAATAATAGGATGATCTAAAACTAAATTATTATTACCATCTTGAATTAATGATAATGTCCACGGATCTCCTTCTTCTGAATAATCATTCGGCGTATATATTATACCCTCCTTCAAAAGCTTAGACCTAAGATCTTCTCCTAATGCTTCCCAAAGCCAAACTGTAAAATCTGGCGCAGCCGATATCCCTATCATACCCTTAACCCTATCTGGTCTCCGCATACCTAATAAAAGCATTATCCAACCACCTAGACTACTGCCTATAACTATTTGTTCCCCTGATGTAAGATTATCTAAAACAGTTAAAGCATCCCTAAGCCAAATACTTATCGTACCATCCTTATAATCTCCCCATGAATCTCCATGTCCTGTAAAATTAAATGACGTAAAACCTATCCCTTCTTCCCTGCAAAAATTCTCTACATACAAAGCTTTCGTAGAATCTATACTAGACTGAGAGCCATGCATATACAAAATTCCAGGAGAACTACCTTCTATTTGTCTATATGAAATATAACTACCATCTGGATAAGTAAAACGCTTATTTGTCTCTTGCTTATGCTCTATCATTAGTATACTCCTAAATACTACCTACTTCTTATCTCCTGATTTAATCCCCATTATATCTTTTAAATCCGATGAATTATTATCTGGAAAATTCGTTTTATTTACCGAATTATCTTTTTCTTCTTCTCCTTCATCTGTTTTACTATCCCAATCTAAAAGAGCATTAACTTTATCTATCATATTACTTGTCTCAACTGATGTCTTCTTTATCGTTGAATCAAGCTTGTCTATCTTATGCTTACTATCTGAAAGCTTCGAAAATACCTCTTCCTTATCATCTGAATAAAAAGATGGTAACGATTCCTCTGCTTTCTTAGGTCGCCACTTACCTGCTAAACGCTGCGCCTCTTGAATCTGCATAGGCTCCATCTTCTTTACTAACGCATCCCTCTTATTTGTTGCCTGCGTCCGAAATGGCTCTTCTCCATAAGCAGCTGCTATATTATACCATTTATGCGCATGTACAAAATTAATCGGAGCTCCCTTTACTTCTTGATTAGATAAAAAATCACCTAAACTCATCTGTGCATATATATTACCTTGATTCGCTGACATCAAAAGATACCTTATCGCTTCTTGATAATCCTGTGGCGTTCCCTTACCTTCATATAATAAATTACCTATCTCTCCTTGGGCTAAAGAATGTCCCTTATCTGCTGAACGCTTTAAATAATAAAACGCATTCTTAAAATCTTGTTTGACTCCTGTCCCCTCTAAATACATAAGACCTAAATTATACTCTGCTGTCGCATTACCTGTCTTCGATGCATAATAAAACCATTTATATGCTTCATTAAAATTCTGATTAACATTCTTTCCATAATAGTACATACTACCTATCTTAACTGCACTCCTATCATCTCCTCCTTTTGCTGAATTATAATAATAGGATACCGCCTTATTTATATCCTTATTAACACCGAGTCCTTTCTCGTACATCTCTCCTAAATAATACAAAACATACTTCGCTTCTTCCGTATTCTCTAATATAGAAAATTCTTTAAATGCTTCTTCGTAATTACCTGATTTATATGATTCTATCCCTTCTTTCCAACCAGCTTCGCTCGAAACTGAAAAAAGCGTAAGACCTAAAATAAAAAAAAAAAAAAAAATCACCTTATTACTCATAGCTACCTCTATATCTCAACTTAATTTGCGCTAATAGTAAAAAACATATAATAAAATTTTATTAAAAACTATCAGTTGAAAAAATAATTTTTTCAATCTTAGCTGCATATGTAGACCAACTATATTCTTTAATACTAGAAAATCCTTCTTCACCTATCTCTTTCGATTTCTCTCTATTAAAATATAAAAATTCTAATGCTCCTAAAATCTCTTCTGTATTACTCTCACTCCAGCCCCTAAAACTATTCCCTTTTATTAAACTCTTACTCCCTAAAACAACAGCATTATCTCCCTTTATCAAATCTTTATGTGAGGTGTTGTCTGATAAAATAACTGGAATACTACAAGCCATACACTCTAATTCCCTATAATTCGAAGATGTGGCTCGAGAAGGAAAAACACCTACATCTGCCTCCCTAATTACATACGATCTTAATTGATAAGGAACTTCTCCTACTGCTATTATATTATCAGAAACTTTATTCTCCTCTCCTTTTAAACCTTCTCCATAAATAAATGGATTAGACGGCCAGGACGATATCAGTAAAGAATCTGGATGTAATATATTAAATTCCTTAAATGCTTCTAAAACTAAATCATAACCACCACTATACCCTTCTTTCCCTCCTGAATATATCACAAAACGATCCGAAAATATTTCCGACTTCTTATGCGGGAAAAATAACGTTGTATCAACTCCTCCTAAAACTACATCAACATTATCTATTCCTTCTCCTAATAAAATTTCTTTACTCCATTCCGAAGATGCAATTATATGGGAAAATAATTTAGCTCTATCTGTTGAACTCAATCCAAATTCCGTAATAACAAAATCTGTAAAACCTATATTAGGCGTACCACAAATTAATGTGTTCTTATCTAAAAAAGATAATTCTAAATCTTCCCCTAAACGATGCAATACTGGATATGAAACACTTAAAGCTTGTGGAGATGACGTATCTATTCCTTCTAAATATCTTAAAAACTGAACTCTAAATTGTTCACTGTTCTCTATAACCTCTGAAATCTGAGACCATCTTAATGGATCTACATCATTAATCAGAGATTTTAATGGATATAAAGAGGCAAATTGAAAACGATTACGCCAATTCAATAACAAATTTAATCCAGCTATCTCTAAATTGGAATACCCTCCTATCGGCAAGCCAAATATAACCGTATCAATAAGCACTCGTTCCAGCTCCTTGTTCCTACCTCTTTTCCTTTTCCTAGTAGCAAAAAATATTTATCCTGTAAATCTTAATTACAGCAAATTTATTTCTGTATTTTCTTTTTAAGTGGCAAAACTTGAAATAAAAAAAGCGTACCTATTGCTTTGTTTTTTTGGTGAGCGCGCCGGGATTCGAACCCGGGGCCACTTGATTAAAAGTCAAGTGCTCTACCAGCTGAGCTACGCACCCAAAAGATAAAGTCTTATACACAAACCGTCACACCTTTGTCAAGTAAAGAATTGTATTTTTCTCACTTATCAACTTTACT
>CALXRE010000061.1 GCA_944390645.1 uncultured Alphaproteobacteria bacterium
CTGAGGATACTCTAAAAGATTATTTTCAAAGCTTTCTTCATTTAAAGAATCTTCCGAACCTAAGACTCCTGGCAACAATCTAACAACAGCATCCAGAAGTACTAAAGCTGGTAATTCTCCTCCTGATAAGATAAAATCTCCTATGCTTATTTCCGTTATATTGTAGGAAGTTATAACTCTTTCATCTATGCCTTCGAAACGTCCACATAAAAGAGTTATCTCTTTTTGAGCAGATATTTCTTTGACTTTTTGTTGAGTAAGCTTACTTCCTCTAGGAGAGAAATAAATTAAAGGATTACCTGGTTTATGAACCGAATCAATAGCTCTACCAAGAACCTCTGGAGACATTATCATACCTGCACCGCCTCCATAAGGAGTATCATCGACAGAACGATAATTATTTGTAGCAAAGTTTCTAATATCAACAGGGTTAATTTCCCATTTTCCTTCACTATGCGCTTTAGCCGCCAAAGAAAATCCCAATACACCAGGAAACATTTCAGGGAATATTGTTAAAATATTTGCTTTAAACATTTTCCTCTTCCCCTTTTTTTATACCAACGAACCATTGTTCATCAGCTATAACAATTTTTCCATCTTTAATATTGACTTCTGGTACATCTTTTTTAGTAAAAGGAATCATTACAACAGAATTATCAGAAGTTTTAATTTCCAAAACATCACCTGCACCAAAATTAAACACTTCTGTTATTTTTCCTTTTTCTTCACCTTTTTTTGTAAAAACAGACAAACCTATTAAGTCAACATGATAGAAGGTTTCCTCAGGTAGTTTAGGCATTTCATCTCGACGAACATAAAGCTTTTTACCTTTAAGCTCTAAAGCTTTATCTCTATCGTTTATACCTTCTATTTCAGCAATTATCAGGTTTTTATTTAGGCTTTTTTTCTTCGGTTTAAAAGTTTTAGTAAAGGTCTCATCATATAAAAGATTATACGAAAAGAGATCATTTGGATCTACAGTAAAGCTACGGATTTTAACTAATCCGCGAATACCATGAGCCCCAGCAAAAACCCCAACACAAACTTTTTCCGTAGATTTTTCCATTGAAAACAACCTTTTTTATCAGATTAAGCCTGGGCTTCTTCCGCTGAAGTTTCTTGAGTAGTCTCTGCAGACTTAGCTTCCTGAGCAGCACGAGCAGCCTCTGCTTCGGCTTCAGCCTTAGCTTTTAGAGCTTCTTCCTTAGCTTTAGCACGCTCAACAGCCTTAGCTTTTGGCAAAGGTTTTTTTGTCTGATTAGTAGGAACTGCAACTTTAGCAATAATTCCTAAGTCTCCAAGCATACGAGCTAAACGATCTGTTGGCTGAGCTCCTACACTAAGCCAATGTTTAACTCTCTCTGTATTTACGACTACTCTTTCAGCGTGTTCTTTTGGAAGAAGCGGATTATAATATCCGACTTTTTCAATGAAACGACCATCTCTAGGAGCTCTTTGATCCGCTATAACAATCCTATAAAAAGGACGCTTTTTGGAACCTCCTCGAGAAAGTCTTATTCTAACTGACATTTTATATTTTCTCCTTTTTCGATACTTAAAACTAAGGACGGAAGTTACCAAACGGAGGGAAACCTCCACCATTTGGACCTCTAAGCCCACCTTTAGGAAGCAAAGCATCAAGAGAAGGAATTCCTCCTCCACTCATAATACTGCTAAGCCCGCCCATTTTTTTCATCTTTTTCATCATTTCAGCCATCTGCTCATATTGCTTTAAAAGCTTATTCACATCTTGCACAGAAGTTCCTGAACCAGCTGCAATTCGTTTCTTACGCGAAGCCTTAATGATTTCTGGACGTTTCCTCTCTTTAATCGTCATAGAAAGAATTATTGCTTCTTGACGATTAACGATACTATTATCCAAGTTTGCTTGATCGATTTGTTTTTTTATCTTAGCAATTCCTGGTATCATTCCTAAAATACCTTTTAAATCGCCCATTTTTTTTATTTGTTTTATTTGGCTGAGCATATCTTCAAGGTTAAATTGTCCTTTCATCATTCGTTCTGCCATTTTTTCGGCATCATCTTTATCTATTTTTTCAATTGTTTGCTCTACTAAAGAAACAACATCTCCCATTCCTAAGATTCTTCCCGCAAGCCGATCTGGATGGAAGGCTTCTAAATCCTCTAATTTCTCACCGACTCCAAAAAATTTCAAAGGCTTACCTGTAATGAAGCGTACTGATAAAGCGGCACCACCTCTAGAATCTCCGTCAATTCTTGTAAGTATGATTCCCGTTATCCCTATCTTTTCCTCAAAGTCTTTTGCAATATTAACTGCATCTTGACCTGTAAGAGCATCTACAACTAACAAAGCTTCTTTTGGGTTTGCTATTTTTTTAATCTCTGAAGCTTCTTGCATCATTACCTCATCGATATGGTTTCTACCTGCCGTATCCAACATCAAAACATCATATCCACCGAGTTTTGCTTCTTTTAAAGCTCTTTTTGTGATTTCTATTGGTTTTTCCCCAGCAATCACAGGAAGAGCATCAATGTTAATATTCTCCGCCAATAAAGATAATTGCTCTTGAGCAGCTGGACGATATACGTCTAAAGACGCTAATAATACTTTTTTCCGTTTTTTATCTTTTAAATATTTAGCAAGTTTTCCTGTTGTTGTTGTTTTCCCAGATCCTTGTAATCCAAGCATTAATACAACAACAGGAGGTTCTGCATTTAAATCTAAATCATCATTAACGCCACCCAATGTTTCAAGTAAAGCATCATGAACTATTTTAGCGACCATTTGTCCAGGAGTTATTGATTTTATGACTTCCTGCCCCAATGCTTGTACACGAACTTTTTCTATAAAATCTTTTACAACAGGTAAAGCTACATCCGCTTCCAAAAGAGCGATTCTAATTTCTCGCATTGCTACATTGACATCATCTTCAGATAAGACGCCACGACCTTTAAGTTTATCAAGGATTCCACCTAATTTATCCGTCAATGTATCAAACATAAAAAGCACCTATAAATTATAATTAGATGACAAATATTGCGCCAGTGTGCGAATCCTCGCTGACTGACGTATCTCTTCTATCGAGACATCCTACATTGGAACTCTTTTATGAGATTGAGTTTCCTCTATCATGTTTTTATCATATCGTCAAGGATAGATTGTTTAAAAGTCCGCATAATCTCCAGAAAAAATAAAGAATAGAGAAGTACTAAAAAAGTACTTCTCTATTAATTTTTTGGCTGGGTCGCTAGGATTCGAACCTAGGAATGACGGGATCAAAACCCGTTGCCTTACCGCTTGG
>CALXRE010000062.1 GCA_944390645.1 uncultured Alphaproteobacteria bacterium
CCAGATGAAGCTTTTTTATCTCGTATGGGGGGGGGTAGGGCTTCCTTTTATCTTGGTATTCCTTATCATAGCACTTCTCTTCTTACTTGATAAATAATAATTTAATTTATCCTCTTTATCCTCTTTACGTCAAGATTTAAACAATAAAAGAAATTTATAAAAACTTAAAAAAGATTTTTTTACTTTATTTTATTTAAAACGATATATTAAAAACGATTATTAACGTCAGTTTTACAAATAATACTAAATAATACAAAGACTAAATTGTAGCATCATCAAGTGTAAAAGGTAAAAAATGGTAGCAGAAGCTGTTCTTAAACATTGGGAGGAAAGTAAAAAAATAATCCGTAAAGGTTATGAAGCTTTAGGTAAAGAAGTAACAATGGGGCTTCCTGGTACTGCCTTCCCATCAGCTTCTTATAATGTTGATACAGGTATAGGTAGCCCTTATGGGGCAGGAGCAAAAAGAGTAGCTAAATTTTTTTCTGGCGTAATTGATAAGATTTTATTAAATCCAACAGGAGAAACTTTTCCTCCTAGTTATTCTCCTTATATGTCTACTTTTGGTTATAACCCATTTTTAATTCCTCTGTCAGAAGCCCCGTATTTTTCTGAAAGTGATCTAGAGGAACTTTCGAAAAAAGCAAAAAAAGGATTACAAATAGATTATAATTCTGTTGCTAAGAATTATGATGAAGCATTGAAAAAAATGTATAAAAAGTTCCTTTTAGCTTTAAATAAAGAAGAAAAAAAAGCATTAGAAGTAAAAAAACAAATAGAAAAGTTTAAAAATACAAATAAACAAATATATAATGATGCTTTATACTATCATAAAGAAGAAATAGATTATTATTTATTTATAGAATACATAGCATCTTTATTTATAAAAGAAGCTCCCATTCCTTATATAGGAGATATACAAGTAAGAATTCCTTCTTCTATATATAATTTTTATAAAGAAGAATTCCTTTCAGATTTTACGCTTGGAGCTCCACCAGATGTTTTTTGTTTACAAGGGCAACGTTGGAATTTTCCTGTACTTGATCCTGTTAAAATGTTCACTAAGGAAGGAAAACTTGGTAGCGCAGGAAAGATTTTATACTCTATTTTTGATGAGACGTTTAAACGCAATAAAGCAGGTATTCGTATAGATCATTATATAGGTATGGTTAATCCATATGTTTTTCCTAATAATCCTATATATGAAGCTGGTCGTCTTTATTCATCTCCGAAACATCCAATATTAAAAAAGTATGTCAAACATACGACAGAAGAGTTTGCAAATATTACCACAGAAATTATTTTAAAAAGCGCATCGGATAATAATTTTTCTATAGATAATATTTATGTAGAAGATATAGGTGATAGACCGATTCAAGTTGATAGAGTTATGAAAATGGTTGGTTTAGGTAGGATGTTAGTTTCACAGTTTGTCAATCCTTGGGAAAGAGATCATATTTATCGTTTAAAGAATGCTAAGCCAATAGATATTGCAACATTGGATACACACGATACACTTTCTATACAGGATTTTTTTGCGGATCTTGATGAGCATATGAGAGAACTTCATGCAAATATATTAGCCGAAGATTTACGTTTTAATAGAGCAAGAGATTTAAAAGAAGTTAAGAATCTTATTCGTATGAAATGGGGAGAACTTATGAGTTCTCCAGCAAAGCGTGTACAAGCATTTTTTACTAGTTTTATAGGACAAGAAGGTAGATATAATATACCGAATGGTAAAGATAACTGGTTATTGAGAATGGCTCCAGATTTTGAAGATATATATTTTTGTAATTTAAAGGCAGGTAGAGCATATAATCCCTTTGATGCTATATCTTTAGGGATATATGCTCGAGGAGATAAATTTTTTGCAAAGCATAAAAATCTTGTTGAAGAATTACGCTTAGCGGAGCAAAAGCTTTATAAGCTTTTATAGTTTAGCTTTTTTAAGAATATTATCTTTTACGTTTTCTGGTATAAAAGAAGCGTTTATTGCATTTTTAGTAAAGGTTAATAAATCGTCATCTGAAAAATTTAAGATACTTTTAGCTATTTCGTATTCTCTACCTATAGAGGTTCCAAACATTCCAGCATCATCGCAAGCAAGAGATATTTTTACTCCAGCATCGTACAATTTACGGATAGGATGTGAAGACCAAGAATCTTTATATAATGGCAGTAAAGCATGGTTACTAGACAAACAAACTTCTAAAGTGATACCTCTTTTTATAAGCTCTTTTACAAGCATAGGGTCTTCTATTGATCGTATTCCATGACCAATTCTTTCGGGGTTGTATTTTAAAGCGTCCCACACACTTTGAGGACCACATTGTTCTCCTGCATGAGGAGCAAATCTATATCCTTCTTTTAACGCACGATAGATACCTTCTTCATAATCAGCAAAATTACCAAAAGATTCATTTTCTACGAAACCGAAGCCCCTATATAGAGGGTTTGGATGTTTTTCAATAAAGTCTAGGACTTTCATAACGCCACGATTACCCCAACTTCGTAGAGAAACAGCAACAATGCTAGAAACAATTCCAGTTTGATTTTGAGCATCATCAATTGCAGAAGTAATAGCAGCAAAGATATCTTTGTACATTTCTTCATCAATAGGAGAATCTATAATATTATGTTTATCCTTTACTCCGTAATAAAGAGGAGATACTTGAAACTCAGCGATTAAAGCTCCTTCATTAGCAGAATAAGTAAGGAAATCATGTAATACTTCATAATAATCGATAGGATTAATAACAAGGTTACAGATAGTATCGTAAGCCCAGAAGAAATTATTTATATCGGATAAATCATAGTTAAAAGAGCCTCGAGGATTATCTTCATCGGGAGGAGAAATTAAACCATCAGGTACAGAAATTTTATTTCTCTGAGCAATTTTTAAAGCTCTTACTGGAGTAATAGTAGCCGTCAAATGTTCGTGTAGGGTTGCTTTAGGTATATTTTTATCAATCATGGAGAAAACACTCTTAAAAATTATTAAAAAACAATTATAATAAACTTTTTTATTTGTAAGCAAAATTATAAGAAAGATAAAGAGTAAATATGCTTTTTTTTATATTAATCTTTTTTTTGATATCCATTTATTTAGTTATACATATTTATTACTCATTTTGCCCACCTAAAATAAAGAGATATTTAAAGGTTTTAGTTTTTTGTTTTATTGGCAGTATAGTTTTTTCGCCAGTTATTGCTCAAAGTGCTCGTTTTTTTAAAAGAATCGAAGTAAGTGAGTTTATACAATTTTTTCTCTATTCTTTTTCTGCATTTTTACTCACGTTGTTTTTAATTTATTTATTATCGGACATTTTAAAATTTATTAAGTTTTATCCCAAATTTTTAAAAGAGCATGAGATTAAAGAAGGTATTTTTTTCCTAATTATTTCAGGCATTATAACCATTATAGGTTATTTAAATGCAATGACGCCAATAATAATGAGATATGATATAGAGGTTGATAAGCCTAATAAATTTCTAACGATAGGGGTTATATCAGATTTGCATATAGGTAGCTTTAATATGACGCCCGCAAAACTATCTAAGGCAGTAGAAAAAATTAATAAGGAAAATCCAGATTTAATATTTTTAGTTGGAGATATTTTTGATAGCCATAGTTCAGGAAAGATTTTTACATTACATAGTTATGGAGAAATACTTTCTCGTCTAAAGTCAAAATATGGTGTTTATGCAGTGATGGGGAATCATGAATATTATACGAATTCCACAGAAGCAGATGTAAGTCTTGTGAAAGAAGCAGGAATAAACCTTTTAAGAGATGATAAGGTATATATAAAGCCATTAGGAGTTTATCTTATAGGGAGAGAGGATAGAACAAAAAGTTTTAAAGGATTAGGGAAAGTTTTATCTCTTTCTGAACTTATGCCAGCTAAGAATCCAGAAGATATAATAGTTGTTCTTTCTCATAACCCTTTAGGAATTTCAGAAGCTGTTTCTGAGCAAGTTGATCTTCAAATTTCTGGGCATACCCATAATGGACAGCTTTTCCCAATAAACTTTTTTTTAAAAGCTCTTTATGAAGTAACATGGGGAATAAAAAGAATTAAAAATACGGTATTATTCGTAAGCTCGGGTCTAGGGCAATGGGGACCTCCCGTAAAGACTAGTGCAGTTTCAGAAATAGCAATTCTTAAAGTCTATTCTACAGAAAAATATGAGCAAAAATAAATATTTAATCTTGGAATTGTTCTTTTAAGACTCGTTCTTCCAAATTATGTTCTGGATCAAAAAGCACAGGTAAAGATACATTTGAAGCTTCTTTTACTTTTACAGACTTAACATTTTTAACTTCAGTATAATCAGCAACAGCATTTACAGGTCTTTTAGATGCTTGCAGGATTTCTAATTCTATTTCAGCAGCTTTTGGTAATAAAGCACCATGCCAACGTCTAGGTCTAAAAGCACTTATAGGAGTTAAAACCATCAAGTTAGCTTCTATAGGTAATATAGGACCATGAGCAGATAAGTTATAAGCCGTACTTCCAGCTGGAGTTGCGACAATTACCCCATCACAAACTAAATTATCAAGGCGTTTTTTTTTGTTTATAATCACTCGTATATTTGCCGCTTGTCTGGTTTGACGTAACAATGATACCTCATTGATAGCCATAGCTTTTACTTCTTTTTTTGTTTCTGTAATAGCCAGCATTTCTAAAGGATGAAGATTTATGGTAACAGATTTTCGAATACGGGAAGGGAGATTTTTAATATTATAGTTATTCATTAAGAATCCTATAGTTCCTCTATTCATTCCATATAGAGGTATTCCTTTATTGAGATATCTATGCATAACTTTTAGCATAAAGCCATCACCACCTAGGACAACAATTACTTCAGCTTTTGTTGTAGGAGTATTTGGATAAAGCTGCAAAAGAGCTTTAAGAGCCTCCTTAGCACAAGGAGTTCTATCAGCTAAAAAGTGCATTTTCAAAGCGTTCATAAATTTTTTACACCTTGATATTCACGTTTTCACCACGTCCTGGCATTACATTTCCAACTTCAGCTTCCTTTGCCACTTTTGCATTATCTACTGCTTGTTGCATCAATTTCACGACAGCAGCTTTATCTGCTTCGGCATTGGCTTTAGCAAGAGTTGCAGTCAATTGTTGACGCGATACAATTGATTGCATTGCCAGGGTTACATTGAAGGAATTAGTTATAGCCATTTTAACCTCCATTCCCTAAACATTACTATTATATCACAAATAGATAAAAAAAGCAAAAATTAGAGATAAGAGGAGTATTAAACTTAAGCAACTTTACCATGACAATGTTTAAATTTTTTCCCAGAACCACAAGGACATGGAGCATTTCTTTGAACTTTTCCCCATTTATTTTCAGCTTCTTCTAAAGATGATACGGAGTCATTTTTTGCTAATAAATTTTCTTTCATATTTTGGAAAGAAGGTTTTTGAGGAGCTAGTTCATCTGCATTTTTAATTTCCACGCGAAATAAAGTTGCAATAGTTTTTGTTGTAACTTTGGAGAGCATATCTTTAAATAAGCCAAAAGCTTCTTTTTTGTACTCATTTAAAGGATCTCTTTGTCCATAAGCCCGCATAAAAATAGAATGACGCATATAATCAAGAAGTTGTAGATGTTCTTTCCATGTTTGATCTAAGATTTGTAAAAGAACATTTTTTTCTACTACTCTTATTACTTCAGGAGAGGTTTGTAGTTCCTTAGAGAGCATTTTATCTTTAGCCATTTTTAGTATACGCTCTAAGAAGACATCATCAGTTACGCCATCTTCATTTTTCCATTCTTCCAAAGGCATATCGATATTAGTAAAGTCTTTAAGTTCTTTTTCTAAATCAGGAATATTCCATTCTTCAGGTAGAGATTTTTCTGGTACATGATTTCGTACCATTTCAGATAAAACTTCATTTCTCATGTCTTCTATTGTTTCAGATATATCTGAAGCATTCATAATATCTTTGCGTTGATCATATATAACTTTACGCTGATCATTCATGACATTATCGTATTTTAATAGATTTTTACGGACATCGAAATTGTATCCCTCGACTTTTTCTTGAGCTTTTTTTAAAGCTTTGTTTACCCAAGGATGAGTTATAGCTTCATTTTCTTTAATGCCAAAAGTTCTTAAAACCGTATCCATTCTAGCGGTTCCAAAGATACGCATTAGATCATCTTCTAAAGAAAGGAAAAATTTAGAGTTTCCTGGATCTCCTTGACGTCCAGAACGACCACGAAGTTGGTTATCAATTCTGCGACTTTCATGTCTTTCCGTTCCAATAACATAAAGACCGCCTGCTTTAAGAGCAGTTTGTTTACCTTCCTCGATTTCAGCTTTGATTTTTTCTATTGCTTGATTTTTTTCTTCTCCTTCAGGCATTTCAGCGAGTTCGGTTTTTACTCTCATTTCTAGATTTCCGCCAAGCTGTATATCTGTTCCTCTTCCTGCCATATTAGTTGCTATTGTAACAGCTCCAGGTATACCAGCTTGTGCAATAATTGCAGCTTCACGTTCGTGATGTCGTGCATTTAGGACTTCAAATTTTATTTTTGTATTTTTTTGTAAAAGATTTGCAATATGTTCAGATTTTTCAATAGAGGTTGTACCTAACAATACAGGTTGTTTTCTTGCAACACAATCTTTGATAAGTTCAATAATCGCTTTATACTTCTCTTCAGCAGTTCTATATACTTCATCATCGTAATCTATTCTATGACAAGGAACATTTGTTGGTATTTCAACGACTTCCAAGCCGTATATTTCCGAGAATTCGCCTGCTTCAGTCATAGCCGTTCCTGTCATTCCAGCTAATTTAGGATACAAGCGGAAATAGTTTTGAAAAGTTATAGAAGCAAGGGTTTGATTTTCAGGATTTATTGTAACATGCTCTTTTGCTTCTAGGGCTTGATGTAATCCATCAGAATAACGGCGTCCTTCCATCATTCGACCTGTAAATTCATCAATAATAACTACTTTGTTATCTTTAACGATGTAATCTACATCTTTTTGGAACATTTTATGAGCTCTTAAAGCTTGGTCAGCATGATGGACCAAAGCAATATTTGCCATATCATACAAAGATCCTGGTTGTAATAGACCAGCTTCTCGCATTAATTGTTCGATATGGATAGATCCTTTTTCTGTGAAGGTAACATTTTTTTGTTTTTCATCTTTTTCGTAATCTTGTTCTTCTAACAGAGGAATTAAGGAATCAACGGTTTTATATCGTTCTGAAGAATCTTCAGCAGCACCAGATATAATAAGAGGAGTTCTTGCTTCATCAATTAGTATAGAATCCACTTCATCAACAATGGCATAATTGAAAGGTCTTTGAACCATATCTTCTAGGCGAAATTTCATATTATCTCGTAAATAATCGAAACCGAGTTCATTATTTGTTGCATAAGTAATATCAGCATTATAAGCGTTTTTACGTTCTTCTTCGTTTAATTCGTGTCGGATACATCCTACGGTTAAGCCTAAGAAATTATAGATTTGTCCCATCCATTCAGAATCTCGTTTAGCCAAGTAATCATTTACGGTTACGACATGAACGCCTTTTTCTGTTAGAGCATTTAGGTATACAGGCATTGTTGCGACGAGAGTTTTTCCCTCTCCAGTTTTCATTTCAGCAATTTTTCCTTTATGTAGGACGATTCCGCCGATAATTTGCACATCGAAAGGTCGAAGACCAAGGACTCTTTTTGCGGCTTCTCTAACCGTAGCGAAAGCATCGACAAGGATATCATCTAAGGTTTCTCCTTTTTTAAGGCGTTCTTTTAGCCAAGGAGTTCGAGCTTTTAAGTCTTCATCTGATAAAGTAG
>CALXRE010000063.1 GCA_944390645.1 uncultured Alphaproteobacteria bacterium
GTTGGGACAGAGCGTAGACGGAAGAAAATATCTTCATCACGTTTACTATATCCTAAAGTAGCTAAGCTATTTTCTTCTTTTCCTTCATCTGCGTACAAGAGACGCATTACGAGATAACGACTTCCGAAGGCAATAGGATTGAACTGTAAACGAACGCCGAGCACAGTTTTAGGAAGCATAAGTTTTCCTTTAGATCCCCGTAGAGGGGTTGCACCTAATTTTTGTGCAGCTTGATATTCATTTTGAGAATAGTTTGCATCAGAGATATCTGCGGAAGCGAATGCTGCGCGGACGAAAGATTCTCCCCATTCTTTACTATATTCGATTTCGGTTTGCATCAATCCATTGATTCGGAACATAACAGTTGTTTTGTCTGCTACGATTACATGGATATCAGAGACTTTTATTGCTGCGGCTCGAGACAAAATAGTTACGAAGTCTCGTTGCATCTGCATTTGATCTTCACTATCTTTTCCGCCGATAGGAGTATTTATTGGAGAAGAAGTAGCTGCTCGTTCATATATAGCATTTATATAAGATTGAGGGACATATTCTGGTTTTCCGACTTGTAGACGTCTTTTTCTGGCTAATACTTCGAAGCTTAGTACTCTTCCATCGAATTTATGAGCTTCTGAGACTAAAAAGCGTCCAGTTGAAAATAAAGCTAAAAGACTTCTACTTTCTTCTTTTATAGGGAAGGAACCGTTAGGAGCAGTTACACATGTTGCACCATTTGTAAATAATTCCATCATTAAACTATCAAAGCTTTTCTGTGTTCCCATAGATTGCTTTTTCGGTGTTGACAGCATATTTTCTTGTGTAGAATTCTGCATTTCAGGAGTAGGAAGCTCTCCTTCTTTTTGCGGAATATTGTTATCTTTTTCCGGATCGGCCATTTACATAATCCCTACCCGGATGACCGGGGCATAAATATTTTATCTGATACCCATTGGAGAAGAATATGTTCCAGTATCAACATCGTTTTTATTAGCAAAAGCGAGTAAAGCAGTTTCATCACCTCTTTTTACTTCTACTAAGTTAGTATTTATTTTTGATACTTTATAACCATTTTTAAGGACATATCCTTCTTTTACATTAATTTTACTTCCTTGATCATAGATTAGAACTGCATAAAGATCTCCGTTTACTCCACGGACTTCTTCCACTTTGTAAATAAGAGTAATATCATCTTCTGTTTGACCAGCAGGAAGAGTTGTACCTAAGAGTTTTTCTCTTTCTCTTTCTTTTTCTCGTTGTAAAGCCGCGATTTCTTGTTCAATTTCCCAATTTATGCGATTTCTTGTAATTACTTCGCGTCTTTCTAGCTCATCGAGCTGATTTTTTCTTTGTTGAGCTTTTGCAGCTTCTATTTCTGAGAGTAATTTTTCTCTTTTTGCTCGTAAAGTAAGAAGAGCGTTTTCTCTTTCGATAGCGGCCATTTCTCTAAATACATCAGCATCTACCAAACCAAGGAGTTGTTCGGCAGGGGTTGTTTTTTGAGTATTTGTAGTTGTTGCTGGTGTTGTAGATGCAGTAACTTCAGGGAAACTCAATTGTTCAGAGAAGATATCCACGTCTGCGAAAGAATTGTTTTGGGGTTGAGCAACGGGAGTATTATTTGTTTTTAAATTTTCTTGTTTATAGTTTGTTTGTGGTTGTTTTTCAGAGGTTGTTTCAGGATTTGAGGGAATATTTTCCTTTATTGTAGGATTAGTTTTTGCAGTATTGTTTTCCATAGCGTTAGTTTCTGCAGGGAACATTGGAGGAATCTCTTTTTCTGCAGGGGTTTCTTTAGGAGGATTTGAAGAAGCAGGTACTTTTTCATCATTTACAGATTGAGATTTAGGTTCAGGAGCTTTTTCAGGATTTGAACTCTCTTTTGTTTGCTGAGCTGTTTCTAAAAGAGAGAATAAATCATCACCCTCGTTTGTATTTAAGTTACCAAAGCCCTCCTGAGCCATGAACATAGCATCAGCAGAGAAGTCTGCTTCTTGTGCGTTAGCGGAATATACCCCGCCAGTAATAGCAAATATTAAAGAAGCCAAAAGAGTTTTTGTATAATTATTTTCTGCCATAGATACGCCCCTCATATTTCCAAACATTACTTTCAGGATTATACATTATATCCGTTATTTCCAAAGAAGCAAATGAGTTAAAGAAAGACTCCCAATCAGCAGGAGGTAGCTCTGAGGAAAATACAAAGCTTACAAAAGAATATAAATACATAGGTAGAGCATTCTTTTGAGTAGGCTCTGTTTGAACATTTGTTATACTCAAAGTAATAGGTAAATTTAAAGCCTGAAAAATATCAGTTAATTCAGTCATAATATCATTAGTTTTCATTGTAGGAGGAGAAGATATTTTTTTTATGTTATTAAAAGGAATTGTTCCAGCAGAGGTTCTTCCATCTTCAGAAACGGAGAAATGAAGATTTTTAATATTATATACTTTTAGAGCAGTTTTTAAAAAAGCAATTCTTCCCCATTCTAGGGTCCAAGTCGTAGATAATCCCGTTGCTTTACAATTAATATCTCCGAGTTTCCAACCAGGTACAGCACTTGTTGTTAATATTTTAATAGCATCAGCGCAAGAAGAAGCAAGTTCTGTTGATAGGACTAAAGAATCCCAAGGCATAGGTTCATTTTGTATTTTTGGTTTGTCTACGACTTGTTTTATGATTGGAGGAGGAGCAATTACTTCTCGTATAACTTCATCTCCCCCGAAGTAATTAGAGATAATGTAATAAGCAAGCCAGCCTAAGGCTAATACTATTGCCGCGATATAGACTATATTTTTAGGACTGAATTCTGTTTTTAATTTTTGTAGTTTTACTTTACTTCCGCGAGATAGTATTTCTCCGATGTCTAACTCTTCGGTTCCATCAATACCCCATTCTTTAGGAGCGATTTTTCTTCCCCAATCAGGTACAGCCATCATAGATATGAAATTTTTTTTCGCATCTTCTTCATGTAGGAACAACATATCCTCTTCAGAGAGGATTAAGTCATTACGGATAGCGATGAACCACCATCCTTCAGGTACTTTAAAGACCGAAACAGAGGAAGGTACATCAGAGAAAGCATCGACTAGACCCAAAGCAGCGACAGGCATACCAGAGCGATGACCTTCGCTTGAAATTCCCAGTCCATACTGAGGCATTCCAGAAGGTCTTACCACATATAGATCAGCGTTATCCAGTACATTTTCGGCAGTTTCACGGACTTCAGGCAAAGGATTATCAGGATCTTGTAGCGGTTGCCAGAAAATACTAGCAGCATAGACCGTATTTCCTACAGTCATTGTTGCACCCCAAGGGGCCTCCTCTTCAGCTGGATTAAGCTTACTAGGGTCTACCTCTTGTATTGGTTCTTCTGCAAAAACGTCATCATCTAAAGCCATTTAAACCATCACATATCGTTTACTCGGGTTTCTGGTGACAACGGAGAGACCAAGACTTCAGGTGTTAATAAGATTACTAATACCGTACGTTCATCTTCAGAGCTTCTTCCACCACCGAACAGCATATTATCAGGGGATCCTACTCCACTTTTATTGATAGAGTTTGTTGCTTGTTCAAAACCAGTAAGAATAAGTGTCGATCCTGATCTTAAAACAATTTCTTGAGAAAATCCGCGAGTTTCTGTTGTTGGTAACATAACGGTGTTATCGTTAGTAACGAATTCTTCCATTTCTAACAAAGTATTTAAAGTCATATTAAACAACAGTAACAAACGTCCATGGTCTAATATTCTTGGTAAGATATCCATATTGAATCCAAGATTTAGACTACTTGTTTCAATAGAATATGTTGGATTAGTATCTCCTTCATATTTAGTTGAAGACACACCAGAGACATAATTGCGGTTTTGAGCAACCTGAACAGGGGCAACTTTATTATTCATTGTTGTTACCGTAGCGGTAGTAATTACAGAGGTGTCTCCTTGAGTAGATAAAGCATTAATAATAGCATTAGTTCCACCGAACTTATTATTATCACCGAATATACCTACGGTTAAACTTCCTGCTCCTGTTGCTGGAGCGATAGTTGGTCCAGCCAAGGAAAATTGAAAATCTGTACTAGTCAAAGATTGGAAAGCAGCATTTAAATCTAGACCATAAGAATGATCTTTATTTAAAGTTACTTGCAAGATTTTTACTGTAATTGCAACCTGTCTAGATAATTTTTCGTTAATTTCTCTGATATACCTAGAAACCTTTCGTAAGCTATCAGGAGGAGCAGTAACGGTTATGGTTCCACTAGCTGAGGATATAGACATTTTAGCCGAAGAAGGGATTAAGCTCTTTATAGTATCCTCTATTTGTTTCCACATTTGCATTTCCACTTCAGAGGTCATTTTTGATGTAGCGCTTCCACTTGCAGAAGAATCTTCATCTCCTGTTGAATCATCATTTCCTACTTCAGCTTTTAAGGTTGCATCTGTTGGCAATGCGTACACGACAAACAAACGAGTTTCCATTTCATAGAAAGTAATAACACCGTTTTTATAACGCCACCAAATAGCGAAACGACTTGCTACTTGATCTAATAAACCACTAAGTTTTCCTGAGTAAGATACAGTAGCCTGAGTTACTAATTCTCCTGGATTTCCTGAGCTTGCACCATCTGATGTAGTAGAGGTTGCTCCAGATAATCTTTCTAAGAGTAGGTCATCTATTCTTACTTGCAGACCTGTCAGAGAGGTAATTCTTTCGGCTATTTCGAATAAAGTTACTTCTCTATTTCCAACTAGAGTAACGGCATTATCTGTTTCAAAGCGAGCAGGTAAAGCATCGCCTTCAGCCATTTTCGCACTTGTATTTCCTAACCATATTTCAGACTTAGTTCTTACCGTGTCGACAGGGATAGGCGTATCAGGCATTGGAGCTTTAGCAATAACATTATCTGCTAAGTTAGTAGCATCTTTTATATTGCTTTCGGTTTTAGCTGTAAGTTGAGCCAGAGAACAAGAGGCTAAAAACAATGTTAAAGCAACTCCAGTAGTGATTAAAGAGTAAGGCTTTAAATTAATCCGCATTCTCATCCTCCAAAGTGGTTATAAGCAGCACTTTATTTCCTTTATAGAATGTTGCTATTGGAGCTGGTCTTGCTCTGGCAAAAGTTCTAATAAGAGCGGAAGTTACATCAACATATCTTCCTCTAAACATAGCACCAGCTTCAAGGATATATTCTCTATCGCTTTTCCAAACTACTTTCCAACCAGTTCTATCGCTCCAGTCTGTTAACAAAGAGCGTAAAGATGTACCTTCTGGAGCCATCCAATCTTCTATTGGTTGTTCAGAATCTATTTCTCCTATTTCTGCGCCTTGTAAATCAATAGTGCTTTCTGTTTGAATATCCATATTTCCAGTAGATGATATTCCAGATGTATCATAACCATTTTGAGGAACATTTTTTTCATTAGTTTTGGAAGATACTTTTGTACTTACAGAAGAACGAAAATCGTCTTCACAATCCTGATCATACATTGACACATATCGTATAGAATCATCGGTAATTGGTATAGAGCTAGAGATATCCTCGGAAGAGTTGCCGTAAGTTTCTGGCAATGCATTATAATTAGTTCTTTCTACCCAAACTCCGCCTCCTGTAGGGGCATTATATGCTTGAGCTGGAGCTTTATATTCTGCTCCCATAGGGACAAGAATAGGTTTTTCCTTTGTATTTTCGGCTACAATTACATCATTATCAGGATTTGTTCCTGACCACATATTAGAACAAGCCGATAAACTCAAGGCTCCAATTGCCAAGGTTGATACGAATAAAACTTTATGTTTCTCCAAGTCAATCATCAGACTCTCCGAACAAATGCGTCTTTTTGCAATGCATCAAGACTATTACCATTCCCAAGCCCTTTACAATCAAGGGAGAGCAGGAGGGAATACTGCTCATTTAAGAACTGTTTCTGAGATAAATCAGGAATAGTTCTGTAATAATATTGTTGTATAGAATCACTTCTGAGTGTTTGCGTCAAGATACGATCCTCCCATAGCGTCTATAACTGGAATATTGCCATCTTCCTGAGGCATGATAGAAGTTTTTAAGATAATTGTATCTGGATTTCTAGTAGTAAGCACAGGATTAATTCTATCAACAGGAACATCATTGCTAGTTAATATGTTTCGAATAATAGCAAAACGCCTACCTTGCATATCCAAGCCAATATTACTCATTTTTATTTCTATTATCATACGAGAATCTTTCGCCGCTTTAGCAGAGAAAGCTTTTAACCATTTTACTGTTGCAGCAGAAACATCCGAAGAGCCTTTTGGAAAGGTAATTTTTATTTCTGAAGGCATTGTTGCTGTTTCTTGTCTTTGTTTTGCATATTTTTTCAAAGTAGGAGTTTTCATTTTAGCTTCTTCTGCTTGATCCGAAAATAACGAAGCTAAAGAACCAGAGTAGGCCTGTCCTTTTTGAGAACTATTTTCATCGCTATCAGAAGAAAAGAAGCTTTTTACTCTATCGATAAGACCAGATTTTGACGTATCTTGACTATATTCTTGAGATGTTTCTGAGGCGAAGAAAGGTTCGACATCAGGAGTTTGTTGCACCATTGGCATAGAGGCTTCAGATGTAGGACCCAAAGGCATTAAAACAGATTTTTTAGGTTCTTGATTCGTTTTTTCATCTACATTAGTTGCAACAGGAGAAGTTTCTTTTGAAAGATTAGAAGTCTCTTCATTTGGCAACCAAGAAGGAGATGTTTCTCCATTTGAATCTTTAGCAAGAAATTCTTCTACTTTTGGATCTGCCGCTTGTGCTTTTGCTGCCACTGGCAAAGGTCTTGCAGATACATTTGCACCTATTGAAATCCATTTATGCTCATTAGATTTAATTTTTGTTGAAGCTTTTTGAATAGGTTCATCAACGGTAATTTGATTTTCTTCAGTTTTACTAATTACTTGTTGATTTGAATTTGGCATACTCCACAAAGCTGCTTCCTGCCTATTCTCCCAAGCTTCTTCATAATTTGCTCGATCTGGATACATTGGCGCAAAAGTTCTTACAAAATCTTGGGCTGACACTTCTGAAGCTTCAACATTTTGCTCTAAAGGTTTTAGTTTTGCATATTCTGGCTCTTTAGTTTCTGGAGCTACATTTGCCATTACAAGATTATTGGATGGCATATTTACTTGATAATTTGCTGAAGGAACATTAAGTTGCGCTGTTTTCCAAGGATCTGTTTTTTCCTTTTTGCTAACAGCACTAGAATATGAAGATAAAACAGCGTTTTTTTCTGTTTTTACTTCAGGAGCATAAAGAGTGGTTAGAGTTTCTTTTGGTTCAACGGTTTGTGAAGCAGTCAAAGATTCAGATTTTGTTCTATCTATAATAGAAGCAGGCTCTGCTTTTTTTATTAAATCGGGAGAAAGTTCTTCATTAACAGTCTTTTGTGCAGGTGTTTTTTTAGCACTAACTTTTTTCGGAACATAGTTTACTTGTTTCCTTAGTTTATCCTCGTTAAGCCAAGAGGTAATAATTTTTTCTTCTTCATCTCTGCGGATAATAGTTTTTATGTTAGCATTTTCGGCTTTAAAATTTTTAGCAACAAAATTTCCGGATCTAATAGGCATTCCTGCAGACACCAGAAGTGGCTCTAAAGTACCTGTTTTAGAGAGATTAGTTTTTTTATCTGCTTTAATTGTTTTTAAAGGTTTTTGCACTTCTCCAAGGAGCTGTACAGGAGCATTATTTACAGGACCATTTATTTCTGAACCAGCATTAGCATTTAGCATTGCTGCATTTGCAGGTAATGTGGCAGTTAGAATTACTGTAGCAGCCGCTCCGAACAATGAAGACGCGGATACCTTTGCACAAGAATAGATTTGTTTTGTGCGGTAAGGTTTCTTATTTTTTGACCGTACACTCATTTGTTGAAATACCTTTTCTCTCCGACTTAAGCCTACTTTGTATACAAGTTATATGTGCAGAAAGCATACATTAGTACTATATATAACACTACATACTACAAGTATGCAACTTCACACTTTTAATATACAAGATGAAGTAGGGGAAAAAGTAAAGAGTTTTTTTATTTTATGCACAACTTTTTTTATTTTTATAAAAGGTTAGGTAATAAAAAAAGAAATAATATAGTAAGAAATAGTCAACATATGATTAGGTTTATTGCAAAAATATTTCAAAAAAGTGATTTTAGAAAAAAAAGGTTATTTTTTGAGATGTTAAAGTTTTTTGACAATTTTGGAAAAGTCTTTAGGATTAGCAGAAAACCTAGATTTTTTGCGTTAAAGTAGTTTAAATAAAAAACATAGCGGAAAGTGTAGAAGTAATTTATTCTATAAGTATGAGTAATAGCGGAGTTTGCTGTTACATATTTGTTAGTAAGGAGAAAAATAATGTCCACGAAATTACTTAAAGTCGGTTTAATGACGGCATTTTTAGTTTTAATATCGACAACAGCATTTGCAGATGATGCGAATTCAGTTTTTGGAATAGTTATTAACAAAGGATTTTCACTTTTCCGTGAAATTCGTACAGTTGTATTTGTTATGGGCGGCTTTGGTTTAGTTGGTTTAGCCGTTGCGTCTATTTTTGGACGTCCACTTTGGAAGTGGTTTGCAGCATTAGCTTTAGGCTTGGTAGTAGTTGCAGTTGCTGGAGCTATTGTTACCTACTTTGCAGGAGAGAACATCTCTTCTAACTACAATGGTGGTGGATTTAACGATACGCTTACAGAATAATAATATTGTACTGTTACAAGAAAGGAGAACTGCTGTTTTTGGACAGCAGTTCTTTTTTTGTAGATTTTTCTACTTATAGGTAATATCATTAACAATATATAGTTTTTTGGTGTAAGAAGGGTTTTATCCAGATGAGAGAACCGATTTTAAAAGCAGTAGCATCTCCTCCACAGCTTTTGTGGGCACCATTTTTGCCAGCATTAGCCAACTTTGGGATTCAACTTCCATTTATGTTTATTGCTCTTGGTGTTTTTGAGATGTCTCCTTTATGGTTTATCCCTCCCATAATAGGAGTTCATGTATTATTAGTAATTTATGGAATGAAGGAACCGCACCTTTCGACATTACTGGAGGCATACGGTAAGTTTGCGGGTGGTTCACAAAACATGTATAAGAGTAAAGGAACGAAACTTGCCCCCTGATTCTTTTAATTTTTTTGAGATTTTTGCTTATGGTATTTCCACGTCACAGACAGTTATAGCCATAACAGGAATTATTGCGGCCGCAGCTTTTGCTATTTTAAGTATTAGCAAGATAGGAGAGAAGCTATTACCAAAGCCTAAGGAATCTAGAGTATCAGATTTTTTACCATTTGATCGACTTATGGAAGATGGGTGTACGATAAAATGTAAGGATGGTACTTTAGTAAGGGTTTATAGTGTAAAGGGAGCGGATACGGCTTTTACGCTTCCGCGACAGAGAGAACTTTTGCTTGATGCTCGTCAGCGATGGGTTGATTCTGTAAGTGAATTACATGTTAATTGTAGGGTAGTAACTTTAAGGGAGATGGTTCCATTAAAGGAGCAGGCTAATCATGAGAACGAGGTATTAAGGAGAATAGCGGTTCAATGGGCAGAGAATTTAAGTAGGGTTTTTAGGAACGACCATTATATTATTTTATCGATAAAAGATTATAAAGATGCATTAAGGGATTTAGAACAAGCCGAGCAGGCTTTAACAGCGACACTTGATGCATATGAAGTTTCTTTAATGTACGAGACTAAGGATAGCCCATCTAGTAATAGCCCATTTAAGCTTTTTGCGCGGTTATGTAGTCCATTGACACGACCGGTTCCTAAGATAGGGAAGACGGAAGGAGATGATTTAAATTCGTTATTAACGACGGATTACATTCATTTTACAGGAGAGCGAGGGGTAATAAATTTTATAGCAGGAGATAGGGAAAAGAAATGTATAGTTATGGGGATACGCTCTTCAGGAGATTATATGGACGAGCAAATGATAGCGGATTTATTATCCATAGATGTTGAATTAAATCTTTTGCATAATTTTTATTCTATTCCGAAGACGAAAGCAGTAGGACTTTTAATGCAACAGAGGCGAATGGCGAGGGTTACTAGTTTTTCGGCAGCGGTTGTAGATCAGTATACAGAGGCTTTAGAGAGTTTGGATAGTGCAGATTCTAATTATCAGACATTATGTATGTATGCGATGACGATATTTATTTATGGAGATACAGACGAAGAGATATCGTTTGGTCAATCAGAAGTAGAGAGGATTTGTCGTTTATATAGTGTTACTCCAGTTAGAGAAGGTTGGGTTTCAGAGGCATCATTTTTTGCGCAATTTCCAGGATATGATACCTATCCAAGACCGTATCGTTATTTATCAAGAGTAGTAGCTTCGGCGCTTTCGTTTGAGAAGACAGCAGAAGGGAATACGAAGAGCGACTGGGGAGAAGGAGCGATTACAGTTTTTCGTACATATGGAGGTACGGCATATAATTGGCAATTTCATGTTACATCAGCAGCGAATGCAGTTGCTCATTGTGTAATTATTGGACCTACGGGACAAGGTAAGACGACCTTATTAGCATTTTTAGCAGGTCAAGCAATGAGGCATAGAGATTTGCATGTTTACTTTTTTGATCGTCATAGGGGAGTTGAGGTTTTTTGCAAAGCGATAGGAGGAGCATATATTAATTTTGATGGAGATAAAGATGCGACTTCTCTTAATCCGTTTTCTACAGTAGACACTCCAGAGAACAGGGCGTTTTTGAGGAGATG
>CALXRE010000064.1 GCA_944390645.1 uncultured Alphaproteobacteria bacterium
AAAGAGGTAGTTATTGCTCCTGAAAGCTCTATTATCTTTAATGTTCGCTTCTTATCTATTCCTAAATCATCAATTATTATTGCTACCTTAGGTGCTGATGCTGGAACATTAGATACTTTTACCGCAAAATCTTGCCAAACCTCTTTCTTGCTTACTCCTTCTTTCGGTAAATCCTTTTTTATAACAGGATATGATGGTATCTTTTCCGAAACTATCTCTTTACTAAGCTCTTCATCACTACTCGCTCCCTCTGGTAATGCCTCTTCTGCTATAAATACCTTCGGAAACTCTGGAATATTCACTTCCCCTGCTTCTAAAATCATTACCGCTTGATTCGAACCTTCCTTAGATCCTTCTAGCGGAAAAATAAAAAAAGAAAAAATCGTAGCGCATATACCTAAAAAAACTCCACAACTAAAAGAAAAAATTAATTTCTGTTTCTCTATACTCCTTGGCTGCTCAACCTTTAAAAAATCTTTCCTAGGTATACTTTTTCTCTTATTCCTTCTCCTCTCCATATCCTGTTTTCTTATCTTAACCATGACTAGTAACTACGTGCAAAAATTACGTTCTTAATAGCTGGCTTACCACTTAATATACACTCTCCTTCTTCTCCATCTTGATAAGAAAATGGTATACAACGAATGCTAACTCCTAGTTCCTTTAATAAGGGAAGTGTCGTTTCATCTCCACTCCACTTACCTAAAACAAACGCTGGATGACTTCTCTCTTTATCATCTACCCAGCCACTCTTTTCCGCAAAATACTCTCTAAATGATGACATCGTTTTTATGTCCGTACGAATGTTCTTTTTAAGGCGTACTTTTGCTTTCTCGTACATCTCTGATTGAATAGTCTCTAAAAGTTTCCCTATTGTTGAAATAAACTCGTTAAAAGATAAAAGCTTCTTATGTTCCGTCGTGTTTATTCGACAACGTATCTTGCTCATTACCTTTTCTCCTAAAACGTCCCTCTCTCCTATCTCACAAATAACTGGAGCTCCTTTCCTTGCCCATTCCCAATACTTATCAACCGAATCTTTATTCCTTTTGTCTGTCTTAAACCTTATCTTCTCTCCAAAGGCACTCTGAGAACGCAATCCTTCTTCTATCCTAGATATATAACCCATTATTGCTTCTCTCTTGCTCTCATCTTTTACCATCGGAACAATTATAACTTGATACGGAGAAACCCTAGGAGGCGTATTCATCCCTTCATCATCTGCATGCGACATTAAAAGTCCTCCTACCAATCGAGTCGATACCCCCCAAGATGTCGTATAGGCATATTCTCTCTCTCCTTCTTTGTTCTGAAACGATATATTCGCTGGACGCGAAAAATTCTGACCTAAATAATGCGATGTCCCTGCTTGTAATGCCTTACCATCTTGCATCATCGCTTCTATACATAATGTCTTAACTGCTCCCGGAAACTTCTCATGTACTGGTTTCTCTCCTGTTATAACAGGAACTGCCATACTCTCTTCACACATAATCCTATAAATCTCTAACATCTGTTCCGTCTCAGCTTCTGCTTCTACAGAACTTGCATGAACCGTATGACCTTCCTGCCACAAAAACTCCCTAGTACGCAAAAAAAGACGTGGCCTCATCTCCCAACGAACAACATTCGCCCATTGATTCATTAATATCGGTAAATCCCTATAAGAAACTACCCACTTAGAAAATGCATCAGCTATAATAGTTTCTGAGGTCGGGCGAACAACTAATGGTTCTTCTAAAACTCCATCTGGTATCAGCTCTCCTTCTTCATTCTTCCTAAGCTTGCTATGGGTAACTAATGCCATCTCCTTAGCAAATCCTTCTACATGATCTGCTTCCTTTTGAAAAAAACTTAATGGAATAAACATTGGAAAATAATAATTCTCATGCCCACTCGCAGAAAACATTTCATCTAGTGTACGTTGAATGCGGCTCCATATACCATAACCCCATGGCTTGATAATCATACACCCTGGAGAAACCGAACCTTCTGCCATATTTGATACCGTAATTACTTCCTGATACCATTCCGGATAATTGCTACTTCTTGTATGTCTTAATGTCATCTATATATCTTTCCTACTCTATACAGCAATCTATTGCTTTGCGAACTACACTCTTTAACCTACTAAATATTGCTGCTTTCCCTTTCTCTGATGAAACTTCCCCTGATAGCTCTGTAAGTGTCTCTTCTGTTATTTTATCCGATATATTCTTTGTCTCATTAACTATTTTCTTCGCTTCTTTAACTTCAACAAGATTTAAATTTAGCCCCCAAAATAAACAATATAAATCATATGCTTGATTAAATAACTTATAACCCTCTTCCTTCCTTCCCATACTCTGCTGCTTGGTCCCTACTTCCATAAGCCTCATCGAAGCTGCTAATAAATGCTTCGATATACACCAAACTTCTCCTTCATATTCCTTTATCATCTGTTGCATAAGATCTTTTCTTAATTCCCTAATCTCTCCAACTAAGTCATAGTATCCTGTCTTACCTGTCTTTGCCCCGGAAAAAACTAAATGCTCTTCTATACTTATTAAATTCATTATTGCTATACTTAAATCTTGATCCGATGATAAATCTTTCGGATTCTGCTTCTTTAGTGCATCAATTCGTTCTACAAACTCTTTAACATCTGCTGCTTTCTTCATTTATTTTTCCCTCAATTATTTTACGCTATCAAACTGTGGAAGAGATATACTCGGAGACGTGAAAAAATAATCAGACATAAAATAAAAAATTAAACTAGCTATTAATAATGAAAATACTGGAATAACAACTTTCTCAAATGGAAAATGAGCATGTCCTCCATTCTTCTCTTTTAAATACCTATATAATATGTCTGTACTCCAAATAATTATTGCTCCAATAATCGAACTTAATAAAAATGTGTCTATGCCTAATAACGTCCTCGCTCCATATGGAATGTAGCCCATCGTATAAATCGGCAATATCAGCGAAAACGTCAAAATAACTAATATTATATTTAATCCTTTAAAACTCCATCTCCTACCTGCACAAAACTTGATTAGCCAAAACGCTATCAACATTAAAAATGCACCAAACCATACTCCTACAACCGCATCGTCAACTCCTAGCTTCCTTGAAACCTCTAAAAAAGCCCCAACCGCTACAGTACAAACAGCACACGCTGGATTAGCAAATGCGGGAAAAGTAATTACTAATAAACTCAATAATATAAACATAAAATTAAACATCTTATACTTTTTCCTCTTTCTTAAAGATTGTTTAAATCCCTACCTATCGGTTCTATATCATGCCCAAAAAAATCTAAAATCAAAGCTGCAGCTGGGTTCCCATTGCTCGATGAAACTTGTAACCAATATTTTGCTTTTGATTCATCTTGCTTGATCCCATCTCCATTATAATACATACCTCCTAAATTAAACGCTGCCTTCGGATTACCTTTGCTCGCAGATCTTTCAAACCATTCTAATGCTTTCGAATAACTCTGTTCTACTCCTTCTCCTGAATAATACATAGAGCCTATATTAAATTCTGCCTCGCTTATACCTTTAGAGGCTGCCTGCATATAATATTTAAAGGCTTCTTCTTGATTCTTTGTTACTACTTTACCTTTATCATAAAACATCCCTAAAACTAGTAATGCTTTCCCATTCCCTAACTTGGCTGCTTGCATATATAAAGATATTGCTTTCTTTAAATCTTGATCTACACCGTCTATACCATGATGATATTTAATTGCTTCTGAAAAAATCTCTTCCCCTGATAAATTACTCCCAGCTACTTCTGAAGAAGATGCTGATACATCGGCATAACTCATTTTATCGAAACATATAAATAATATTAAAACAGTGGTAATTATAAGAGCTTTCATCTTCTTAATCCCTTAAATTGCATAGAATTTGTATTCTATACTGTTTTAAATGCTTTTTTAAAGAATAAAAAAAAGAAAAACGCTTATATTAAAAAAGACCTTCAACAAAAGTATAAATAAGTTCTGAAAAACTCGGTGCTACTTGCGTAACTAAAAAATCTGTCCTATCAACACATTGATAACGATTGTCTTTACCTGAATAAACTAAAAGCTCTTCTGATGCCCTACCAAGTATCAGTTTCCCCGAAAGTCCATCTATACCCATAAAATCTAAATTTATATCTATAATACCAGGTAAAGAATAGTTCTTATTTTCTCTATCATAACCTTTCGTGCCATAAAGCTCCAAACCGTTCCAGATTAATCCGTTCGTTATCTTTAAAAAATTTATATATTCTTCTGGAATAGAAATAAAACCATGACTCGATAACATCGCTATCGCAAATTTTAACGACCTATCATCCGCAGGAGAAAACGTTACTGCTATGTCTTTCTTTAATCTGTCTACTATCCTTTGCATATAATACCTATATATTCGCTGAACGTCCTATGCTACTCTTGATAGCTATCTGTTGCAAAGCTCCTTCAGAATAACCAGAAACTGCTGTCTTATCCCCTTTACCTTTTCCTCCCCCTACTACCGAGGAATCCTTAGGTAAATATACTTTACCAGAAGCTACTGGTATATAAAGCTTCTTTAACTTACAACCATATGGCTGAGAGGTCGTTTGCATATCTATAAACTTATGCAAATCTTCATGATATGAATGCGTCTGAATCAAAATAAGATTTGAAAAATCATTACTACCTGAATACTCAAATGGTATCTTTAAATGAACATCAAAATTCTCTGGAGCCTTACCTCTCTTTAAGCTCCTTAATCCATTCTCATCAATACCTGCAGCAAAAATCTCTTGTTCATTATAATATGCTATATAACGTAAAAAATCTCTCCTAGCCCTCTTAAATGCTCGGCGAAGCTCTCCTCTAGTGTTAACATCTATTGGATTAATCTCAACTTCTACCAAAGACATCCCTGGAAGATTAAATTGGGAAAGTTGCCACTCCCAAATACTCGCATCTCCACTCGGCTCTACAATCGAAAAAGGTGCATAATTATTACTAGAATCTAACTTATTACTCGGATCTGAAGGCGCAACACTTGAGCCCGCACTTAATTCATTCAAAGTCCACGGAGCTTTGTTACTTTCTTCTTTATCATGAACTGGTATGTGTGGAGGTATACCATACATCGAAGCTTCTAGTTTGTCCTTAGAATCTCCATAATTGATAATTCGAGGATCCCTGCGATATCCATGATTAACTGGACGAAAAGATGGCGTGATCCCTTGTTCTAGAGCTTCCTCAGCTTCTAAATCCCTACCCTTAGATGGAGGTGGATTCTTTGAACCAGACCAATCCCACATTCTCTCTTCTTACCCTTCCCTTATTCGTATATTATTATAATTTAAATATAACAAAAATACTCTTTAAACGCACTCTATTTTTATCTCTTCTTTAAACCTCTTCTTACTCTTCTTCATCATCGTCATCACTATCAACTATCTCTAATTTCAAATTTTTCTCTAAAACCATAAGCTGTGATAAAATGTGACTATCTGTATCATCCCTTTGTGCAACTATCCAATACGGAACATTTGGTGCTGGAGGCATCGAACACTTCTTAATCATTGCCTTGTCCAAAAACCAACGGGGAGATTCTGCTCGAATCGGAAACATTAAAAAGCCTTGCATTAAAACTATTTGTTGTGTAGCTGGCAAACTTAACATCTCAGCTGAGGTAATAACCGATGTACCTTGTATACCTCGAGTAACATTAGAAGCAAAAGGCGTAACATTCCTAGACCACCCTTCAGTTCGAGAAGATGATAAACTCTCTACTGTCCTCGTTCCTATCATAGTCTCAAAACGCTTCGCTGTCTGCTCGTTGTTCTGCGCTAATATAACTTTCGCTGCCGTAGTCGTTATTATCGTCTCTAAATCATCTTTACCATATTGACCTGATATCTGCCCTAAATCCTGACCTATAAGTAAATATGAAACTTTCTGTCCCCTACCAACCGCTGGACCATCCTTAACTGCTGCTAACTTCGGCATCTGAGGAAATTCGTCTAAAACAAATAAAACTGGATATGGACCAACTACTTTACCATCTGGTCTTACCATATTCGGCGTGTTTGCTATTAAATAGCCTGACATTAACTCTACAAATATTCCCGTAATCAAACTTAATGCTCTCGCATCTACCTGATTAACGCTTAAATAAACCGCTATCGGATTCATCTCTCCCGTAATTGGGTCTTTCATCCCTCTTAAATCTGCAAAGGTAAAATCACTATTCTTCGTTCGTGAACGAACCGCTGAGTTCTTAAATATTCCTATACCTGTCAAACCTGTCGATAATATAGAACCCCTCTCCTTGTCTGGTGTCCCTGCTAACTGACTTAATTCTACTATACATCTATGGGCATATCCAAATTTCCTCGCTTCCGCAACCGCATCATCTAACATATCCCTCATCGGATCCGCTAACATCGCCATCTGATCACCTTCATCTATGCGACGCTTAATATCTGCAGCTATCTTCATCTGTGCTTCTGTTAACCAATCTAATATTAACGCTATACAAGGCTCTGCTCCTACCCAATATTCCGGTAAACCTTCCCATGTCCCTATCGGTGCATAATTCTCTAATGTTAGCATACCTTCTCTTAAACGTTGTAACGCTGTCGCTGCATCCGCATCAACCATATCTAAATAATATGTCTCTAAAACCCTCGCATCCTCATCATTAAAGGTCTCTTCATACAGACGTGATATAAAATAATCGTTCGCCCTCGCTTTCTCACACTTGCTACATATAAAATGCAAAAAACCCGCTAACGCATTACGTCCTGTCTTATACCAATGCGGATCAGCTCCTCCCTTAGCCTCTTCAACTAATACCGCAACCATACTATCAATATACATATCTCGAGACGGTCCAGGCTCTGGAATACAAATCGATGATAATGGATTCCAATTCGGATAAAAAACTCCTTGGGAGGGATCATCTTCAGCTCCCCAATTTATTATAAAAACTGGCCCCATGGTCTGACGATAACCACTCGTCTTAAAACATAACTCCGGCTTCGGATCATTAACTATTATACTTAAACCATGCGACTCTAAAATCGTCGGAATAACAACTGCTACCGTCTTACCTGTCCCTGGGGGCGCAACAACTAACGCTGAAAGTGTCTCTGGTAACTTAAGCAACTTACCTTTAAAACGACCTAAAACTATAATGAAACCATTGAATAATTTCATCTTCCTAACATCCATATACGTCGCTATCCTTCCATAACCATGAAGCGTCGACATAAACTCATATGGATTCGTAATAACTCCTATAAAAACTATCATAAAAAATAGAAAAAATGGAAAAGTCGGTAAATATAACGATAATTGAAAATCTCCTTTATATTCCCAATACTGCCTAAACCATTTCCCATATGTCGTAAATAAATGTCCTGGATTCTCTACTAAAAGCGCTAAATATCTACCTACATACTCAAAATTCTCAGCACTTAATCCATATCCTACTAAATAACTCAACGGAAAAATAAAAATCGAAAGAATAAATGCTGAAACTAAAGCTATCAAAAAGGTAAAAACAACCCATGTGACTGCCTTGTCATATTGAGCCCATTCTTCTCCTCTTCTTAGCATTATACACCTCTATCCTTTCAATACTTTCTCACACTCAGATACAAAACCTGTCGTCGCTAAATTATCTGTTTTCTCTATCACTTCTTGGAAAATAGGCATACTTACTGGACCGCCTTTGCCAAAACGACATACAGAAACTTTCATATCTTCCCATATATCTACCATATCCATCGCATTAATAACTTGGCTATCTTCTATTATTAATATGTTCTCCGTCTCATAATTATCATCAAAACCTAATTTCTCTTTTATTAATCTCGATATATCTATTAATTGACGAACTGGTGATATCCTATGACTCGTCTCAGAAAACCATAACGGATCCTCATCATTAAAACGCTCTTCATCCGCCAACCAATCTCCTGGCACATTGTCTATAATAGATATTAAAAGCCTGTCTCCTGAAATACCTACAAAATCTACCTTTACTTCATTTATATAAACGTCTCTTATAAGACCAAATCCATTCGTCTCTATTGACAACTCTATTCCTTTAATACCTTCTTCTCTCTTCCTCGCTTCTTCCTCTGGATTAATCTCTATTAATGGGGATGCTGCTTCTTCAGAATACTCCCATGCTGGAGCTTCTTCTCTACGTCGTTGCTCAAATTCTTCTTCCTTATTTATTGCTGATAAATCTAAACCTGATTCTTCCTTTTCTGGAAGTTTAAGATGCTTCATCAATTCTTCATGACTTAATATATCTTCATCTCCTACTTCATCTATCTCTAAACTACTTGGAATGTATTCTGCCGTCTTCGTCTTCTTCCTACTCTTCTTCCCAGAAAGTATATCCATATGTTCCTTTATCTTATCAAAATCCTCTTCTTTAGCTCTTTTCCTCGAATGCTTCTTGGGAGTCGACCTCGCTCGCGAAGACACTACATAACTTAACGCTGGAGGTCTAATCTTACGATATGATTTCTTCCGAGTTATTACTAAAACTCTCCTCTTTAAATGCTTCTTATGAAACCTATCTAAAATATCCAATGGATACTTAATTAACTTATAAAATTTCTCTCCCCATGGATAACGCCCAAGTAAAAGCCAGCCCAAAAGCCAAAAAGGCAAAAATAAAAATATAGAAAGAAAAAAGAACCATTCTCCTGGTGTATCTATAACCCAACCATCCCTCCACATCTGCCAAACAAAAAGCCAATGCTTCATAAACGCTGGATCAAATCCCCAAATACCATATACTAAAGAACGAAACAAAGTCGCAAAAACTATGCTCCATATAGTACCTACGATGATGAACCTTACGGCAAGATTCAAATACTTCAATATAACCCCCGTATTCCTATCTTCTTCGCTTCTTCCTTTTAAACCTTAATAGTATAAAAAATGTTAATTTCTTTCTTCTGTATTAACTTTTCTTCTGATACTTAAAATTTCTTCAAAATACTAAAAACTTTTCTCTCTTTTGTCAACATTTATTGAAATAATAAACAAAGCCCTAACAAAAATTTGTTAGAGCCTTATTTTTAAATAAAAATATCCTAAAATTTAAAACTTATACTGCATTTGCAAGCCTAATAAATTAACTTCAGACTTATAAACCGCTGTTAATCGATCTTGATAACCGCCACTTTCATAAACATTATTAATGTTCGCATTATCTAAAAATATATGCATATATCCAATATCTAACAACAAATGCTCATTAAATTTATAACTAGCTCCTAAACTAACTAAATATCGGTAATTATCTGGTATCCTTGCTGTACGAAACTCTGCACTACTAATTACACTATTATCATATCCCCAGCCAGCCCTAAGGGTGAGATTATCCGTAACAAAATAATCTAATCCTATACCAAAATACCATGTATCTTTCCACTTCTCTGGAGTGTAACTTATGCCTGTATTATGTTTATCTTCTTTGATATCAAGCGCTTCAAAAAGATCCCAATGTGTCCATTTTATTATCCCAGAAAATGCAAATTTATCATTAAATTTATGATAGCCACTCAAAATTACGTATTCGGGTAAATCAACATTAGCATGTATATCCATTATAGTATATGGATTATAAAATTGACCTTCTAATTGATGCCTTATCCTTGAACGATAACTCAAACCTAAACGCGTATCTTTATTAAACTCATACATTATTCCTAAGTTGTAACCATAACCCCAATCATCACCTTTAACTAAAGCATAACGTTCTGGGCTAGGTACAACAGGTATTCCTTGTGTTAATCGAGCACTTATTTGCTCTACTACAACTCCTACCCCTAATGTAAGATTGTCTGTAACTTTATAAGAAAAAGATGGATTGACTTTTATCGTCTCTAAACGAGAATCTAATGCATGATTCCTACCAAACCAATCATCATCATATTCTGTACTTAAACCATAATCTGAAAATATACCTAAACCTAGGTTAATCTTATCATTATAGCGATAAACTATAAATCCATTCGGAACAAAAGATGTAATATTGGGCTTCGTCGAACCTGTAGTTGTCCCTCCTAAATTTGTTGTGGAAACCCCATGTACTTTGCTTCGAATGTTAATTGCCGTCATACCTGCTTGTAATACAGTCCCTTGAATAAGACTCATTCCTGCTGGATTGTATACAATAGCTGATGCATCATCTCCTACAATACCTGCTCCTGCAAAAGACCTTCCTAAAGCTGTAACACTTGCTTCTGATATCTGAAACCCAGAAGAATATGCTACTTCTGTACTTAAAAGAAAAAACATAGTAGCAAAAGGAGCTACTTTCTTGATAAAAGACATTTTTTGACCTTAATATAAAGTTATAAAACGTCTTGTTTTTAGCTTCTTAACTACATCATGTCAATCACTTTATGTTACAAATATTACAATAATTGCTAGTTAGCATAAACTATATAACCATTTAAATATGTCGCAAATAAAAGCCATACTCCATAAGGCGAAAGTAACCACGCCGCTTTAGATGAAAGACGATAAAAAACAGCAATAGTAATAAACAATATTAAATCAAGGCATAAAATATCTATAAAACCAGCTAACGGGTTCTCTAAATAGAAAAATAAAAAACTCCATAAACCATTTAAAATTAATTGCGTAAAAAATAAAACTCCAGCTACCCGAAATGTCTCTTTTTCGCTTTCTTTCCACGCAAACCAAACTGATAAACCCATCATAATATAAAGAACACTCCAAACAGGCGCAAAAAACCAATCTGGCGGATTCAATGGAGATTTAATTAAATTAGGATACCATCTATCCAAACCGTCAGACATTATGAAACTAGAAATAACTCCTGTTAAAATACATAAACTAATAAAAATTATTAATGCTCTCATATCTTTGTTTTTATCCATAATCTATACCTCCTTTTTTTCACTAAACCTTATTTTATCTGCTTTCTACATGATAAGTATCGTTGACACAATAGATAGAAAGCTCTATTTTTCAGGCTTATTCTTGCTTTTTATTATTTTTGAATGGGAAAAAAATGGATACTAATAAAAAAACTCCAGAATATCTTGATGCTGCTAAAAAATTCGAAGAAAAATGGCGAAATAAATGGGTAAAAGAAAACCTTTTTAAAACCCTTTCAATTAATGATAAAAATTTTGATGCATCTAAGCCTAAAAAAGTAATCTTAGATTTTTTCCCTTATCCTAGTGGTTATGGTCTCCATATCGGGCATCCTTTAGGTTATATCGCTACTGATGTAATCTCTCGAACTTATCGCATGATGGGATATAACGTCCTACACAGCATGGGTTTTGATTCTTTTGGCTTGCCTGCTGAACAATACGCAATCCAAACAAATAGACACCCTAGAGAAACCACTGCCGAAAACGTTGCAAATATAACTAGACAATTACAATTTTTAGGCTTCGATCATGACGAAGACGCTCGTTTCTTAAGCTCCGAACCAGAGTATTATAAATGGACACAATGGCTATTCTTAAAACTCTATGACAGCTATTTCGATGAAAATGAAATCTGGATCGATAATCTTGGAAATACGGTAAAGGGAAAAGCTAAACCTGTACAAGATTTAAGAGAAAAACTTAAAAATGGATCTTGGAGACAAAACCATCTTGGTGAAATTGCTCCGAAAGATGATAAAAAATTTACTAAAATCGTACCAGAAAATAAAATTGAAGAAGTTATCGATGCTAACAGATTAGCCGTATTAAAAAATGTCGATGTAAATTGGTGTCCAGGATTAGGAACCGTACTCGCTAATGAAGAAGTTACTCCTGATGGACGAAGCGAAAGAGGAAATTTCCCCGTATATCGTAAACCATTAAAACAATGGGTTCTAAGAATAACTTGTTATGCAGATCGTCTATACAATGACTTAAACCTTATCGATTGGCCTCGTGGCGTCGTTGAAATGCAACGAGAATGGATAGGTCCAAGTAACGGTGCATTAGTCTCTTTCTTGGCAGAAGATGGTACTAATTTAAATGTATTTACAACTCGTCCTGATACCTTACCTGGAGTGACTTTTGTCGCAGTAGCTCCTGAACATCCTTTGGCTATTAAATATGCTGCCGACGCTGCAAAAAAAATGGTATCCTTAGCTCGAAATCGAGCATATGATGATAAATCGGTACATAATGGCGTCTTCACTGGACAATACGTTTTACATCCTATTACAAAAGCTAAAATACCTGTATGGGTCGGGGACTACGTCCTTAGTGGATACGGAGAAGGCGCTGTTATGGGTGTACCTGCTCATGATCAAAGAGATTTCGAATTCGCTTTACGCTTCGATATTCCTATAATCCCTGTAATCGAACCTCCTTTGGAATGGTTAAAAGAAAATGCTCCTTCAAATAGTACTGAAGACTTACAAAATCTTTATTTACATAATCCTCAAAACTTTAAAACTTCTTATTAAGGCGATGGAAAAATTCTCCCTAACCTGCCTGGAGCAGAAGAGTTAGCTGGTATCAACAACCG
>CALXRE010000065.1 GCA_944390645.1 uncultured Alphaproteobacteria bacterium
CTAATGAAGTTGCTCAACCCAAGGTCGGAAAAATTTTCCCGACCTTGTTTCAAATTCTCAAACCTTATGATATTTTTGTAAAATTTTGCGGAACTGGACTATTCCGAAATAATCAAATTATCCGTACCGTTCAAATTTGGTGCGCATCTCACTGATAATATACAAATTTCAATCTATCCGTACCGTCCAGAAAAAGTCCAGTTTTCCAGTTTGATTTTTTTTGGAACACTTAATTTTTCCGACCCGAAAATGCGCACACAAAGCCAACTTTACCAAAATAATCTCTCTAACCGTACAAATCAATCTGGACAAAGAACTACAATAAGGTTAGAGAAAATTTTTAAAAATATTTCTTTATTATGTTGATGCTTAATAAATATTTTTTGAAAATTATTTGGCGGATGGGGAGAGATTCGAACTCTCGGTAAGCTTTGAAACCTACACACACTTTCCAGGCGTGCGCCTTAAACCACTCGGCCACCCATCCTTTAGGAAAGGATTGGTAATATATTGGCATTTATAAAAAAGTCAAAGATTTTTTTCCTAATTTAAAAAAAACTCTTAACTACATATAAAGATATAAAACCATAAATACCTGCAAAAACATCATCTAACATTATACCTAAGCCTCCTGAAAGTTTCTTATCGGCAAAGGAGGCTGGAAATGGTTTGATTATGTCGTATAAACGAAAAAATATAAATGCTAAAGCTATATCTAAAAAATTAATGCTGGCTCCGCAGAGAACTATAAACTGACCTACTACTTCATCTATAACTATAAATTGAGGATCTGAAATATTGCGATCCTTACTGATCTTATCTGAAGTCCATAAACCTATCAAAAATATTATAAAAGCCGAATATAATAAAAAAATTGGACCGCCTAACCATAAAAAGAAAACTCCTAAGGGTAAACAGGCTAAAGATCCTACAGTTCCTGGTGCCTTTGGAGATAAACCTGAGCCAAAAAATGTTGCTATGTACATACTTAAAGACATTTTTTCTTTTTTCAAAACTAATCTTCCTTCTATTTAAGTTCTTTTTATTCTTTAATAATTTAGATAAAATCTTGTTAGGGACTTTTTTATGTTATATAATCTTTTAATATTTTCTCAATGAGAGTTTGATATGGTAGAAAAAACAACGTGGAACGGGGTCTTCTCTAGCCCTTGTAAAGCGAAAAAAAAGTCTTGGTTTTATAAAATCTTTTGCCCGCGGGAAATAATCTTGCGCCAAAATGATAAAGTAAAATTTATTCGTATATCTCCTGCTTTCCAAATCATTCTTTCTTCTTTAGTCGCTGTTGCTGTTATATGGGGATGCTTCTCTTCGTTGATCTATTTCTCTTTTGATTCCATCTTGGAAAATAAAAACGATAAAATTCTATCTCTTGAAAATAATAATCGACAATTATTGGCTGAAATCCAAGTGTATCATCATGAAATCGAAAAAATCATTGTGAAACTTGAAGAAAAACCTAGCCTTGAACAAAACAAACAAATAAAACAACAAGAAAAATCAACTATAAATAATCGTATAGCTATATTGGCTGAAAATATTAATAAAAAGGAACCTCTAAATCTAAAAAATTCTCTGCCTGAAAAAGAAAACATATTGCGACAAGTCTCTATATTAGAAAATAATATGCAAAATGCTCTGAAAAATCTAAATAAAGTAGGCTTAATTGAAAAAGATTTAGAAGTTGAATTGCGTAAAGTGTCTCTTCAAAGAGATATTGCTCTTTCGGAAACTAACGATCTTAGGTTGAGAGTTAATGATCTAGAAAATCAAATTGCTAATATGCAAGACGTCCAGTATTTAGTCTTTGAAAGAATGAGCTCTCTTGCTTCTGGTGGCGTCCAAACAATTAAAAATAATTTAGAAAACATTAAAGATGCTTTGGCTTCAACTGGATTAAGTGTTGATAAGTTACTTTCTAGAAACATAAAACTACAAACTGAAAATAATTTTAACAAGGAAGAAGGAAAAGGCGGTCCTTTCATCCCTGTTAAAAATGTCGATTTAAAAAATGAAAGCTTAAATTTAAAGTTAAATGATTTGGTCGATACTTTAAATTATTGGGAAAATTTGCTGGACTTACAAGATAACATACCCCTTGGTAAACCTTTGGATAAAATTAGAGTTACTTCTAGATATGGAGCAAGAATCGATCCTTTTACTGGCGAAACAGGTATCCATAATGGTTTGGATCTTGGAGGAAAAAAAGGCGATAGTATTTATGCAACTGCTCCTGGAAAAGTGCTTAGGGCGGGTAACTATGGTCTATATGGAAAATTCGTAGAAATAGAGCATAATCTTGGTTTTAGAACTAGATATGCACATATGGATAAAGTATTAGTAAAAAAAGGTGATTGGGTAGATACTGGAGATAGAATCGGTTTGGTAGGAAATACTGGAAGAAGTACAGGAAGTCATCTTCACTATGAGGTCAGAATTAATTCTCGTTCCGTTAATCCTACTGCTTTCATGAGGACAAAAAGAGATGTTTTCAAAAAATAATACTAAAATTAAAACCTTAGAAAATATGGCTCAATCTCGTATGGGAAATGATAAACGACCTTTGCCTCCTTCGTTAATTAGCGCAGATATGATAGTATCTGGAGATCTCTTTAGTGACGGAGAAATCCATATCGATGGAAAATTAGATGGAGATATTAAATGTCGAATCTTAATCTTGGGGGTAGAGAGCCAAGTAACTGGAACTATTACTGCCGATGTGGTTAAAATTCATGGTAAGTTCAATGGACAAATCGTTGCTGGATCTGTTTTGTTAGCTAGTACTGCTTATATGACTGGAGATATTACTCATGAAAGTATTGAAATAGAGCCTGGCGCTTATCTCGAAGGTCATTGTCATCGGCAAAACGATCCTATCCCTGCAGAACAAGCTCCTGCTGATTTGATGATAAGTGATCAACGTAAATATGATATAGATGATCCAGAAAAATAGCTAACTAATAACTATAACTACACCAACCATTTATAAAGCTTTTTTGGCTTTTATCGCTGCTTGAATGGTTCCATCATCAAGATAATCTAACTCCCCTCCTACTGGAACCCCTTGTGCTAAAGTGTAAACCTTAATGCCATACTCTTTTAAACAATCTGCTATATAATGACATGTTGTTTGACCTTCAACTGTAACTGGAAGAGCTATTATTACTTCTAAAACCTTACCTTCCTTAACCTTATTTAAAAGCTTGTCTAAATTTAATTCTTCTGGTCCTATCCCATCTATGGCTGATAATAACCCCCCTAAAACATGATAATGACCTTTAAATGTACCTGAGCGTTCTAATGCCCATAAATCCGCTATGTCTTGCACTATACATACAGAACTTTGATCTCTTTTTAAATCTGAACAGATAGAACATGGATCCTTAGTGTCTAAATTCCCACAGATATTACATGTTTTAACATTAGTTAAAACATCTTGCATTGCTCTTATTAAAGGGACTAATTGACTGTCTCTTTTCTTTATTAAATGTAGAGTGGCTCTCTTCGCTGAACGAGGTCCTAATCCTGGTACTCTTGCCAACAAACTAATTAGTTGGTCAATCTCATTTCCTTTCATCTTTACATAAAACCTAAAAATTAAAATAAATTTGGCATACCCGGTGGAAGTCCAAGCGAATCCGTAACTTTATTCATCTCTTCCTTGACTTTGTTCTCTAGCTTAGCTTTCGCATCATTAAAGGCTGCTACGGTTAAATCTTCTATTATTTCTCCTTCTTCCGGCTTAATAAGAGATGAATCTAAACTCACTTTTTTTGCTTCTCCCTTTCCATTTAAAGTTATTTTTACCATTCCTCCTCCTGCACTCCCTTCGATTTCTATGTTGGCAAGCTGCTCTGACATCTTACCCATTTTGCTCTGCATCTCTTGAGCCTTCTTCATCATGTCTGCTATATTTATCACTTCTTTATTCCTCTTCTTTTAAATCGTTATTACTTGTTGATAACTCTATTTCACCGCCTTCTTCTTTTGTCGGTATCGCTTCCTTCATTATCGAACCTGGAAAGGTATTAAGTATGCTCTCAACTAAAGGATCTTGTACTAAAAAATCTTTTAAATGTGCATCTCTTTCTTCCTTCTGATGCCTAAGTGTTTCTTCTCCTTCTTCTGATGAAATTATAACTTCCCATTCTTCTCCAGTCCATTCCTTAAGATAATGCTTTAGTTTACTTACTATATCTCTTGGTGCATCTGTATCTGGGCGAATTTCTAAATAACCAGGGCTGATTTTAACTTGATGCAAAAAAGACTCAATGTTAAACCCTAACATCATTTCCCCCTTAGACTTCGCTAACGCAGATATGTCTGAAAGGGTAGAAATCTTTATCCCTTCTTTCTTACTTACAGAGCTTGATCCAACTTCTCCTTTGATCGGTAAAGATACCTCCTTGACCTTATTATCAATATTCTTATTTAAAATTTCGTTTCTTAAATCACTAGTTAGAGATTTTTTTTTTATTTCCTTAACTAAATCTATAGGAAGTGGAACTTCTGAAGCGTATGAAATCCTTATTAATAACATCTCCATTGCTTGAAATGGCGATGGTGATATTTTTATTTCTCCTACTCCTTTTAAAAGAAGCTGCCAAACCCTATTCAGTATCGGAAGACTAAGCTTATCTGAAAGCTCTTTTCCCTTTATCCTCTCTATCTCAGGCACAGAAATATCATCTGCAAGAATTGGTGAAATCTTAATCTTTGTTAGCCAATGTACTATGTCTAATAAATCATTTAAAATAGACAATGGATCTGCTCCAGATAAATGCTGTTCATTGAATAACTTTAATGCGGAAAGGGTATCTCCTTCCATAAGCGATTCAAATAAAGAAAATAAAACACTCCTATCTGCAAGACCAAGCATAGAACGAACCATGTTACTATCTATCTTGCCTCCACTGTGAGCAATTGCTTGATCTAAAAGTGATAATCCATCTCTAACCGAACCATCGGCACTCTTTGCTATTATTTGTAACGCTTCATCACTTATCTCTATCTCCTCTTTCTCTGATATTTTCTTGAAAAAATTGGCTATTTCAAGAGAAGATACTCTCCTAAGATCAAACCTTTGACAGCGAGATAAAATCGTAAGCGGAACCTTCCTAATCTCTGTCGTAGCAAAAATAAATTTTACTCGTTCCGGAGGTTCTTCTAACAGCTTTAATAGTGCATTAAACGCACTCTTCGATAACATATGAACTTCGTCTATAATGTAAATCTTAAAACGTGCTGATACTGGATTATAACGAGCACTTTGAATAATTTCTCTTATATTATCAACTTGAGTATTACTTGCTGCATCTATTTCTTGTACATCAACATGACGATCTTCTGATATTGCTCTGCAGTTCTCGCAAACTCCACATGGGTTGGTCGTCATAGAACCTTTACCATCTACTCCTGTACAGTTCAGAGCTTTTGCTATAATCCTAGCAGATGTCGTCTTACCTACACCCCTTATCCCTGTAAGGATGTAACTTTGTGCTATTCTTCCTGAATTTATCGCATTACTTAAAGTCCTAACTAATGCTTCTTGTCCGATTAAATCGGAAAAGGTAGAAGGGCGGTATTTGCGAGCAAGAACTCTATATTTTACGGTTTCTGTCATCTGTTCTAAAAAAGGCTGAACCCTTAATTATATTAAGGGAAACAAAATAACGACCCGTCTTATTTTCGTTGCGGCTGCTTCCTTCCGAACCTGACCGGGTTGGCGAAACAGACGTCCGATACTTGCTTCCCTATATCTAAATACTATTTATTCACCATAAAAAGCAAGAAATTAATTATAAAAAAATAGATTCTATTGACAATTATACTATAAATCGGCTTTCCTCTTCTTCTTATTCTAAAATATTTATGGAAGTGAATTAAAATGTCTATTGCTATGGTTTTCCCTGGACAAGGATCTCAAACCCCAGGTATGGGAAAGGACTTCTATGATGCTTTCCCTTGTGCAAAAGAGGTTTTCGAAGAAGTAGATGAAGCCTTAAAACAAAAATTATCAGAAATTATTTTTTTTGGATCTCAAGAAGATCTTACTCTAACTGAAAATACTCAACCTGCTTTGATGACAGTAAGTATGGCTATTTTAGCGGTACTTAAAAAAGAAGCTAAAATGAATATAGCTGAAAAAATAAGCTTCGTAGCTGGACATTCTTTAGGTGAATATGCTGCTCTTTGTGCCGCTGGAGCTCTGTCTTTATCTGATACGGCTCGTTTGTTGCGTATTCGGGGAAAAGCAATGCAAAATGCTGTACCTCTAGGAAAAGGCGCTATGGTCGCTTTGTTGGGAGTCGAACCTAAAGACGCTAAAGAAATCGCTCAAAAAGCTTCTTCTGCTGTGAAAAAAATTTGTGAAGTAGCTAATGATAATGCTGTCGGAAATATTGTATTGAGCGGAGAAAATGAAGCTATTGAAAAAGCTATTGAACTGGCTGAAAATTTTAAATTTAGAAAACTAGCCGTTAGTGCTCCTTTTCATTGTTCTCTTATGGCTCCTGCCGCAAAAATAATGCAAGATGCTTTGAATGAAGTAAAAATACATGTTCCTGCTGTGCCGTTGGTGGCAAACGTTATTGCAGCTCCTACAGTAGATACAGATGAAATCAAAGAACTCTTGGTAAAACAAGTAACAGGAACTGTTCGATGGAGAGAAACGATATTGTTCTTATATGGTCAAAAAGTTGATACAGTATTAGAAATAGGGGCTGGAAAAGTTTTGACATCTATAAATAAAAGAACTGTACCAGAATTAAAGGGTATTAATTTATCTTCAGTTCCTGCTTTAGAAGAATATATAAAAACACTTTAAAAAATTTAACCTGTTAAAGGAGAAAAAAATGTTCGATCTTTCACAAAAAATCGCTCTTGTTACTGGTGCAACTGGAGGAATAGGTTTTGCTATCGCAAAAAAATTACATGCTTTAGGTGCCGAAATCGTAGCTACAGGACGAAAAGAAGAAGCTTTGCTAAAACTTAAAAAAGAATTGGAAACTCGGATAAATATAATACCTTGTGATCTAAGTGATAAACAAGACGCTGAAAAATTAATCGATACGGTTGAAAATATAACTGGGAAAATAGATATCTTGGTTAATAATGCTGGACTTACTAAAGATGCTCTTTTTATTCGTATGAAAGATGAAGATTGGCAAAAAGTCTTAGATGTTAACTTATCCGCAGCTTTCTTCTTATCTAAAGCGGCAGTTAGAGGAATGATGAAAAGAAGAGAGGGTAGAATAATAAATATTAGCTCCATAGTCGGAGCTATAGGAAATGTCGGACAAGCTAACTATGCCGCTAGTAAAGCTGGCTTGATCGCTATGAGTAAATGCTTAGCTCAAGAAGTAGCTACGAGAAATATTACGGTAAATTGCGTAGCTCCTGGATTTATAGAAACTCCAATGACTGACGCTATACCTTTAGAGGCTAGAAATAGTCTTATCGCTAAAATACCTATGGATAGATTAGGAACTCCAGATGATGTTGCAAATACAGTTGCTTTTTTAGCAACAGATGAAGCATCATATATTACTGGACAAGTTATCCATGTAAATGGTGGAATGGTAATGATTTAAAGAGTTGTTTAAAGGTACTAGTCAAAACACTTAATATATGCTATTTACTTTTTCCTTAAGTTTTTTAATGAAGTCGCTCGAAACTTTTGCCCAGTTCTAGCTATAAGACTTCTTTTCTATTAACTAAAGGGCTTTTTTGAGGTTTAAAATAATGACTGATAT
>CALXRE010000066.1 GCA_944390645.1 uncultured Alphaproteobacteria bacterium
ATTATTTTTTCTCTATTGTTGAGATTTTTTTTATCTCATCAAAAATATAGAACAACTTTGAAGAATCATCTTTAGCAAAACCATATTTAAAAGCGGTTTTAAATTGTTCTAAAAGAGGATTCCAAAAGCCCATATTTTTAGGATCGATAAGGATAATTTTTTTATTTGAATTAGTCATCGATTTTTCAACAATTGTTTGTAAGAACTCAAATAGTGTACCACGAGATCCAGGTAAGACACAGTATACATCAGCACTTTCTACAAGTAGTTTTTGTCTTTTTAATAAATTATCCGCCATAATAAAAGATAACTGTTTTTTATATTTAGGAATAAGATAATCATATAACTCTCCAGTTTGAGGAGTTACAAAATCAGGATTAGCCTCTACTTTCCAAACATCTCTAGCCGATATAGCAATTACATTTCCGCCATTATCAAGTGTAGAACGAATAAGAGCAGCCATCATGCCAAAACGTCCCCCACCACAAACTACGGTTATATTGTTATGAGCGCAATATTTTCCTAGTTCTTCTGCTGTTTCTTTAAATATAGGTAGATTACCAAAAGCAGATCCACAAAAGACAGATATTCTTTTTTCTTTTGATTTAGAATAAGAGTTATCTTTTAAAAACAGTTTTAATTTTTTGAATATCATATTTGTTCTTTCTTAAAATTAATAAAGGGCAAGATAATCTCACCCTTTAGATAAAAGGAATTAAAAGAGATTAGTTATATCATAGCTAATCTATGTTTAGATGTATCATATTTTTTTACAACTATTCTAGCATCTACAGCAATAGCACCATTTTCATCAACGAATAACGGATTTGCATCTAGTTCAGCAACTTCTTCAAAATCTACAATTAGTTTACCGATTTGCATCATAGTCTCTATAAGAGAATTGATGTCTGCAGGATTACGATCTCGATATCCGAGCATAAGTTTAAATATTTTAGTTCGAGCTACAGCATCAAGAGCTTGTTTAGTATTTAAAGGAGGAAAAGCTATTGAAGTATCTTTAATTAATTCTACGGCCGTACCACCCTGCCCTACCATTATAACAGGTCCAAATATAGGGTCAGTAGTAATACCTACGATTACCTCGTGAGGATTTTTCTTTATGACCATTTCCTGTACAGTAAAGCCATCAAGTTTTGCATTAGGGAAGTTTTTAGAGATTTTATTCCACATTTCATTAGCAGCGATTTCCACTTCTTCTGGAGTTTTAAGATTTAAGGATACACCTCCAGCATCAGATTTATGAGATATATCATTTGATAATATTTTCAAAGCTACAGTATTATTAATTTCTGCAGCAATTTGTTTAGCCTCTAGAGGATTTTTAGCGATTCTTGTTTTCACGACAGGGATAGCATAAGCTTCAAAAACTTGTTTAGCTTCCACTTCAGTTAAAATAGATCTTCCTTCTGCCAATACAGCATCAAAAATTTGCCGAACTTTTTGAGTATTTACTGGTTTTAGAGCTATTTTTTCATTATCCATATCATCGCGTTGAGCTCTTAGCTTATAGAAATCATTTAAATACATAAAGCCTTTAACCCCTCGCTCACCAGATTCGAAACAAGGCAAACGCTTATCATTAAACATTTTAATCCCAGGCATAACGACATCACCACCGACCCAGCATCCAAAAATTCTTCTGCTTTTATATTTATCTTCCACTTCTAAGACTTTTTCAGCCACTTCACTACCGGAGCTTATACCTGTAGGGACATACATTACCAATATTTCACCGACTTCTGGAGCTTCAAGGAGTATTTTCAAAGCGGCAGCATATCGTTCACCAGGAGCATCTCCTATAATATCTACAGGGTTGCTATGAGACCAAGTTGAAGGTAACACCTCATCAAGTTTCTTTTTAGTTTCATCTGATATTTTTGTTAATTTTCCCCCAGCTTTAATTAAGCCATCTACAGCTAAGACACCAGGTCCTCCACCATTAGTTAGTATTGTAAGGTTTTCATTTTGTACTTTATTTCTGTATTCGAGGAATAATATAGCCGCATACATATCCTCTAAGTCTTCTAAGCGCACGACGCCAGCTCTAAGGAAAGCAGCATCATACACGTCATCACCACCAGCCAAAGCTCCTGTATGAGAAGCAGCAGCCGCAGCACCTTCTGGTACTCGACCAGATTTTATAGCAAAGACAGGTTTTTTCTTAGATGCAGCCAAAGCAGCTTTCATAAAAGCGGCACGATTTTTAATAGATTCGACATACATGAATATAGCATTGGTTTTAGGATCATCAGCTAAGTATTCTAACATATCATCGAAGTTTAAATCAGCAGCATCTCCAATAGATGCGAAATAAGAAAATCCTATATTTTTAGGTTTAGCCCAATCTAATACAGAGACACACAAAGCTCCAGATTGAGATATGAAAGCGATATGACCTTCAGCAGCGGGGCTACAAGAAAAGCTTGCATTTATTCCAAGATGAGGGACAAGAAGTCCTAAGCAATTTGGTCCCATAAGTCTCATTCCATTTTTGCGAGCAATTTCTAAAGCAATTTCCTGATGGGTTTTATCCATTCCTTCATCTTTTACATTCAAGCCAGCCGCTATTATTATTACCGCCTTAGTTCCTTTTTCTGCGAGCTGTTTTAATGTTTCTGGGACTAAAGAAGGTCGAATAGCGAGGACGGCAAGATCTGGAGTTTCTGGTAATTCTGCGATATTTTTATAAGATTGCAATCCATGGATTAATTCACCTTTTGGATTTACAGCGAATATATTTCCTTTAAAGCCACCTTCCAAGAGGTTTTTCATTATGACAGAGCCTACAGACATTGGACGATTTGAGGCTCCGATCAAAGCTATATTTTTAGGTTTAAATAACTTATCTAATACATTAACAGACATTGTATACTCCATGAACAAGCTATGAAAAAGTTAAGTTAATACTGAGATAGATTTATTAAGATTTAGATAATTTTCATTTTATAGTATATTTTTACCCTAAGTAGGTATTATTTTGATAAAATAAACTAGACGAAGAATAAATGAAATATTATCTTTATAAAGGTTTGTTATATATTCATTGGGGTTTTCATGGATCCAGTCGATATAATTCGCCAGAAGCGTAACGGGAAAGAATTAAGCAAAGAAGATATTTCAAGTTTTGTTTCTGGGATAGCAGATTGGTCAGTTACAGATAGCCAGATAGCTGCGTTTTCAATAGCAATTTATTTAAATGGTTTATCCTCAAAAGAGACTATTTATCTTACTGAAGAGATTTTATCCAAAGGTTTACAAATAAATTGGGAAGGAATGTCTCTTTCCTCTTCTCTTTCAGATGTTTATACTAATGAAGGGATTGGAGATTATCTTCCTATTTTAGTACCAGCAGTTTTAGCTTCTTGTGGATTATATAGTCCTTCAGTAAATGGTCATTACAAAGAGTATATTTGTGGAATCCTAGATAAGATATCCAGTATAGAAGGCTACAATCCCTATCCAAGGATTACCCATTTAAAGAACGCCGTTTATGACCATGGTTTTGCAATAATTGGGACTACTGGGGAATTTTCACCTGTATATCGTAGGATTAGAGATGTATGTGCTTCAAGTGGCACGATTACCGCTACAGATTTAATAGCCATTTCAAGCATTGCCCAAAAGAAATCTGTAGGATTAGAGAATTTATTTTTGAACATAAAGTTTGGCACAGGCTGTTTTATTAAAGATTTATCGACAGCGCAGAAGTTATCTAGGACTCTTAAGTGTTTAGGAGAAGCGAACAAATTAAATATTTCTGGTTTTATTTCCAGGCACGATCAACCTACAGGCAAGAGTGTTGGAGCATCATTAGAAATGCTTGAAGCAGTAACTTTTTTACTTTCTCCTTCGCAAACATTGTATCCTCGAGTTTATGAGCTTTTATTGTCTATTTGCTCTAATATATTAGTTTTAGCTGGATTATTTTCGCATTTATCACTAGCGGAAGAGAAAGTATCCAAGGAATTACATTCTGGTAGAGTTGCCAGTCGTTTTTCAGAAATGTTGACTTCATTAGGTGGTCCTCCAGATTTTATGAAAAACCCGAAGAATTATTTACCTCAAGCTAGTATTATTAAGACATTTTTTGCAAAAGAGAGTGGCTATATAAAAGGTATAGACTGTGAGCTATTAGGTAGATTATGGAGAGATCTTTCGAATGATTCATATAATCTTTCAATAAAGCCCGCATTAGGTTTTTCAGATATAGCTCAAATAGGGACACACGTTACCGAGGACAGTCTTTTAGCTTTAGTTCATTCAGATAATTCATCAAAAGCAGAAGAAGTTTTAAAAGAGCTTCCGAAAGTTTTTTTAATTTCCTCTAAGCGCCCAGTATCTGAAACGATTATTTATGAGACGCTATGATGCATTTTTTTGGCAAAGTAGTAGGGATTATAGTTGGTTTTAGTTTAGGAGGTTTTTTTGGCTCCATTTTAGGAGGGATAGCGGGTCATTTTTTAATTGATTTACCTAAGGGGAGAGAAGATTTAGATAAGCCAATAAACCTTTCTAGGGTTAAAGATAGGATCAAGACACATATAAAGTATGATTTTTCTTTAAATAAGCAAAAGATTCATTCTTCTTGGGTAGGTAAAATTTCCTGTAGTTTTTTAGGTTTTTTAGTTTTAGGTTTTTGGGGTTTAATTATAGGTTTTATAATAGGTCATGCTTTTGATATTATAAGGAAGCATTCAGAGTTTAGAGTTTTTTCTTTAGAGAATGAAGAAGATCCTTTCAGTAGTGCAGTTTATTATCAAGAAGCAGAGAGTGTTGCTTTTATTCATAGTATGGCAGGCTTATGTGCCAAGCTAGCGAAAGTTGACGGACAAGTTTCACGAAGTGAAGTAAACGCTTTTAAGTCTTTATTTTCTGTACCACCAGTTATTTTAAATAAAGTAGGCAAGACTTTTAATTTAGCGAAAGAGAGTCCATCTGGTTATGAATCTTATGCATTACAGATAAAAAATATGTTTGGAGATTCAGAGAATATTTACAAGGAAATAATAAAAGCTTTGTTTACGGTAGCGGTAGCAGATGGGAAGTTAACCTCAGAAGAGATTTCTTATATATCGTCAGTTTCAGTAATTTTTGGTCTTTCGGATAAATTTTTTGATGAAGTATTATCTTCATATCAATCATATAATTATTCTTTTAAAGGGAACAAACACACATTAGATGATTATGAAGTTTTAGGTATATCTAGGAATTCGAGCAAAACAGAAGTAAGGAAGGCATGGTTAAAATTATTAAGAGAGAATCATCCTGACAGATTAACCGCCAAGGGAGCCAGTGCAAAAGAAATAAAGACAGCCAATGAAAGAGTTGCAGCTATAAATGCAGCATATGAACGAATAATTGAAGGATTTAAGTAATGGAGATTATAGATTATTTGAGTCCTAACTATAACGAAAGAGCCATAAATGATGGTATTTTACCAGATATATTGGTTATCCACACCATGAGCATGGGTCTTAAGGAATCCTTAGAGTATTTAACGTTTCCGAGTAATGAAGTTAGTTCACATTATGTTATATCGGAGCAAGGTTTAATTTATCGTTTAGTTTCAGAAGAGTTTAGAGCTTGGCATTGTGGCACAGGGAAATCTAGTTGGCGAGGTAAAGACGATTTAAATAGTTTTTCAATAGGAATAGAGTTAATACATTCTCCATCATCATTATTTTATCCTTCTGCCCAAATAGAAGCTTTGATAAAATTATCGAAAGATATTTTAAATAGATTTCCGATCCCATCGAGGAATATTATAGGTCATTCAGATATATCTCCAGGAAGGAAGGTTGATCCTATTTTTCCGTTTCCATGGAAAGCATTAGCTTTAGAAGGCATAGGTCTTTGGACAGACGATTTTATATCTAATGATAATAAAGCAGAGAACATGTTAAAGCAGATAGGTTATTGTACCAAAGATTTAAAGGAAGCATTAAAATCATTTCAAATGCATTTTTTACCAGATAATCTTACAGGGGAAGAAGATGAAAAGACCTTAAAGCGTCTTTACGCCCTAACAAAGCTTTTATGAAAATCTAATATTTTCAAAATTGATGTTTAAACCAAGTAATTTGTCGTTTTGCATAATTTCGAGTAGCTTGTTGAGCTTTAGCGATCATCGTTTCATAAGAGATTTGACCTTTGATAAAAGCAGTTATTTCAGGTACTCCCAGAGCTTTAGTTATTGGTAAATCAGGGTTTAAGTTTATCTTTAACAAAGCTTTTACTTCATCGACAGCCCCATCATCTAACATTTTTAAGAAACGAGCATCACATTTAGCATATAAATCTTTTCTTTCTGGATTAATAAATATTTTTTCCCAATTAGCTTCGACTAATTTTATATTTTTTTGTTTTTTCCAATAAGAATGGGGTTTTCCTGTAGCTTTAAAAACTTCCCAAGCTCTAATCAATCGATGTTTATCGTTAAATTTTTCAGCGGTTATAGGGTCATAAGCGGCGATCATTGCACGTAATTTTTGCTCTCCTTCTTCTTTAGCGATATTTCTAGCTTCATCACGTATTTCAGGAGGTATATCGGGGATTGGAGACAAACCTTCCAAAAGAGCTTTAATATACAACCCCGTTCCTCCGACTACGATTGGAGTTTTATCTGTATCTTTCAACATAGAGAATTCATTAGCGACCATTTGAAGCCAACGAGCAGCGGAACACACTTCGGTTCCAGGTAATACGCCATACAATTTATGAGGGATTAAGTTCATATCTTTTAAAGTAGGTCTAGCGGTAATAATGGAGAGATTTTCATATATCTGCATACTATCAGCATTTATTATCACCCCATTATTTTCAGAAGCTTTTTTTAGAGCCAAAGCAGATTTTCCAGATCCCGTAGGTCCTACAATAACAATAGCATCAAGAATTCTTTTTTTTCGTATAAGCATGTTTATTATTTTAGCCGAGAAAAAGAAAAATCGCTAGTCCTCTTGAAAAAAGAATAAAAGACCCCATCTAAAAACTATAAGTTATAAAAAAAGGAGGAGAAAATGGCCGATATGAATATGTTTAACAGCCCATTAATGCTTGGATTTGAGAATTTAGAGCGAATGATGGATCAAGTAGCAAAAGCATCATCAGAGAGTTATCCACCCTATGACATAGAACAAATAGATAATACTCACACAAGGATAACCTTAGCGGTTGCAGGTTTTAATGAAGAAGAATTAAGCGTTCAAGTAGAAGATAATCAGCTAATTATAAAAGGGAAACAAATTAGCTCTTCAGGAGAGAAAGAAAGAAAA
>CALXRE010000067.1 GCA_944390645.1 uncultured Alphaproteobacteria bacterium
ATATACACCTTCAAGTTTAATTTTAGATGCTCCCTTTGTTATGGATCAGGGACCAGATTTACCTAAATGGAAGCCGAGTAACTACGTTAAGACATTTTATGGACCGACCACATTAAGGATAGGATTAGAGAAGTCACGTAATTTAATGACGGTACGTTTAGCACAAGCGATAGGTATGGACAAGGTAGTAGAATATGCGAAGAAGTTTGGGATAGTTGATAATATGAAGCCCTTGCTTTCGATGTCGTTAGGAGCAGGAGAGACGACATTAGCACGTCTTACCACAGGGTATGCAATGTTAGTTAATGGAGGAAAAAGGATTACGCCCACATTGGTAGATCGCATTCAAGATAGGACCGGAGCGACGATATATCGTCATGACAATAGGGATTGTGTAGGTTGTAATAATGTAGAATGGTCGGGTCAAGAAGTTCCGTTTATTTTAGACAATAGGGAACAAGTGGTTGATCCTCGCAGTGCATATCAGATGGTTAATATGTTAATGGGAGTTATAGATAGAGGAACGGCTTCATCCGTTCGTATTCCAGGCAAGCCGTTAGCAGGTAAGACAGGGACTAGTGATGATTATCAAGATGCTTGGTTTATAGGTTTTTCGTCAGATTTAGTAGTTGGAGTTTTTGTTGGTTATGATGAGCCAAGATCGTTAGGAAGGAATGGAACAGGAGGAGTTATAGCATCTCCGATATTTAAGAGTTTTATGAGCAAGGCATTGAAAGAAGTTTCAGCGGTTCCATTTAGGGTTCCAGAAGGGATAAGATTAGTACGAGTTAATCATAAGACAGGTCGTCCAGCGAAGCCAGGAGATAAAGATGTTATTTTAGAAGCATTTAAGATAGGAGATGTTACGAATAGTGATCAAGTTATAGGAGGAGAAACTATTAAGGGTGAAGAAGTTGAAACGATATTACCAGATGTTGGTGGTTTTTACTAAAAAATAAGGAAGAAGAAGGAATGAGAGCAGAGGTAGAAGCGATAGTATTAGAAATAGAGCAAGCATTAGTTTTGCTAAGGAGGCATCTTTGACTTAGAAGGAAGTAAGGATCGTTTAGCAGAATTGAATTCTTTAACATCGGATACGAGTTTATGGGATAGACCATTAGAAGCACAGAAATTAATGTCAGAGAAGAATCGTATAGAGAGATCTTTAAATGAGTATCAAAGTTTAGAAGGAAGATTTAAAGATGCGATAGATCTTATAGAGTTAGGGGAAGCAGAGGAAGAAGAGGAAGTAGTAAGAGAAGCAGAGGAAGAACTTTCGGTTATTTGCGAAGAAGTAAAGAGGGAAGAGCTAGAAGCATTATTATCGGGAGAAGCGGATCATAATGATTGTTTTTTAGAGGTACATGCAGGAGCTGGAGGTACAGAGGCGCAAGATTGGGCAGAGATGCTTTTAAGGATGTATATTCGTTGGTCGGAGAAGAGAGGATATAAAGTAGACTATTTAGATGCGAGTGAAGGAGAAGAAGCAGGATTAAAATCTGCGACGATAAAGATTTCAGGATACAATGCGTATGGCTGGTTAAAGACGGAGAGTGGAGTACATCGTTTAGTTCGTATTTCACCATTTGATGCTAATTCTAGGAGGCATACGAGTTTTGCGTCTATATGGGTTTATCCAGTTATAGATGATACGATAGAAGTAGCAATAAATGAGAAGGATTGTCGTATAGATACATATAGAGCCTCAGGAGCAGGAGGACAGCATATAAATAAGACCGATAGTGCAGTTAGGATTACGCATATACCTACGGGTATAGTAGTACAGAGTCAGAGTCAACGCTCACAATTTCAAAATAGGGATGAAGCATGGTCGATGTTAAGGGCGAGGCTTTATGAGCTTGAGTTAAGGAAGAGGGAAGAGAAGCATCAAGCAGAAGAGGAAGCGAAATCAGAGATAGGTTGGGGATATCAAATAAGATCATATGTTTTACATCCGTATCAGCTGGTAAAGGATTTAAGGACAGGAGTAGAGACATCTGATACAAAGGGAGTTTTAGATGGAGATATAGATAAATTTTTATCATCATCACTTTCTGCGTCGTTGTAAGTGAAGAAAATAGGTTATATGAAGAAGTATTTTTTAAAATAAATAATTCTGTTATATATAATGGCTAGCACAATAATTTTGTAAAAAAGGGAAGAGAACATGCTTAACACACTTGATTCTAAAATAGCAGATATGCTTGTTACTTCTGGTTATTGGGATCCATTTTCAGTTTTAGGAATGCATAGGGGAGTAAACGGGAGTTTATTTATTCGTACGATTCAACCGCAAGCAAAAAAAGTATATGTTGTAAACGATAAAGGCGAGCATATTACGGAGATGGAGAAGATACATTCAGGAGGGATTTTCCAAGCAGAGTTTGGTCCTGAGGCGGTATTTTTTCGTTATAAGTTATTTATAGATATGCAATATGATAGTTATATTTGTGATGATCCGTATCAGTTTATGCCAGTTTTAGGAGAAGAGGACATATATTACCTTTCAGAGGGTACACATCTTAATATGTATGAGAAATTAGGAGCACATATAATAGAGCATCAAGGGACACAAGGAGTTTGTTTTGCGGTTTGGGCACCGAACGCGAAGAGGGTTAGTGTAGTAGGGAATTTCAATACATGGGATGGAAGAAGACATTTAATGAGACCCAGAGGAAGTAGTGGGATATGGGAGATTTTTATACCAGATATAAAGGAAGGAGAGATATATAAGTATGAGCTTTTGGATAAGAATGGAAATCTTTTACCATTAAAATCAGATCCAGTAGGTTTTTTTGCAGAGGTACGTCCAGCGACCGCATCGATAGTTTATGATATTCATAAGTATGACTGGCAAGATAAAGGTTATATAGAAAGGAGGAGGGAAAAGAACAAATTAACTTCTCCTATATCTATTTACGAGGTTCATCTTGGTTCTTGGAGAAGGAAACCAGAAGAAGATTTTCGGATGTTGACTTATAGGGAGTTAGCGGAAGAGTTGGTTTCATATGTTAAGGAGATGGGTTATACGCATGTAGAGTTTTTGCCGATAGCGGAGCACCCATTTGATGGGTCCTGGGGTTATCAAGTTATAGGTATGTATGCTCCGACTAGTCGTTTTGGGACTCCAGATGATTTTAAATATCTTGTAGATTCATTTCATAAAGAAGACATAGGAGTAATAGTAGATTGGGTTCCAGGACATTTTCCGAAAGATTCACATGGTTTAAGTAATTTTGATGGTACAAGTTTATATGAGCATGAAGATCCACGAAGGGGAGAGCATAAAGAGTGGGGGACGAAGATTTATAATTTTGGTCGTAATGAGGTAAATAATTTTTTAGTATCGAATGCGCTGTTTTGGTTAAAGGAATATCATATAGATGGATTGCGAGTTGATGCAGTAGCTTCGATGCTTTACCTTGATTACGATAGGAAGGAAGGAGAATGGATACCCAATCAATATGGAGGTAGAGAGAATATAGAGGCGATATCGTTTTTGAGGAGAGTTAATGAGAAAGTTTTTGGAGAAGATAAAGGGTTTACGACTGTAGCGGAAGAATCTACGGCATGGCCTATGGTATCTCGTCCCTCGTATTTAGGAGGATTGGGTTTTGGTTACAAATGGAATATGGGGTGGATGCACGATACTTTAGAGTATATGTCTAAAGATCCGATATATCGTCGTTATGAACATGACAAGATGACGTTTGGTTTAATTTATGCATTTAACGAGAATTTTGTTTTACCCTTATCCCATGATGAAGTAGTTCATATGAAAGGCTCTATGATAGGGAAGATGCCAGGAGACAAGTGGCAGAAGTTTGCGAATTTAAGGGCATATTATGGTTATATGTATGGTCATCCAGGTAAGAAGTTATTATTTATGGGAGGAGAATTTGCTCAAGATAGGGAATGGGCATATGCAGAGAGTTTAAGCTGGCATCTTTTGAAAGATAAGTATCATAAGGGGGTTCAAAGGATGATAAAGGATATCAACTTATTATATAAGGAGACGAAGGCTTTATATGAGGTAGATTTTGAGCCTAAAGGTTTTGAATGGATAAATATGAATGATAGAGATGCGTCAGTATTTTCATTTATTCGTTATGGTCAGCATAAGGAAGATTTTGTAGTAGTTATCAGTAATTTTACACCAGTTGTAAGGGAGAAATATTTATTAGGGGTTCCAGAAGATTGTGAGTATGAGGAGATATTTAATACGGACAAAGAGATTTATGGAGGGAGTGGCAAATGGGAGAATCAAGGTATTAAGTCATTAGGTAAGCCATGGGATTTTAAGGCCTCTTCGATAAGAATAAACTTACCTCCGTTAGCTACGATTATTTTAGCTCCTAGAAGGAAATAAAGGAGTTTTTGTAAATGATTAAATCTTTTAAGACGACCAAGGGGTTATCTTATCCATTTGGAGCGACATGGGATGGTTCAGGTGTAAACTTTGTAGTTTATTCAGCACATGCGACGAAAATATATTTATGCCTTTTTAGTGAAGATGGACGAAAGGAAGAGGCTCGTATACCGTTATTTAAGGATGAAGGAGGAGTTTGGCATATTTATGTAAAGGACTTAAAGTTAGGACAGCTTTATGGTTACAGGGTAGAGGGAGAGTATAATCCTAGTAAGGGAAAGAAGTTTAATGAACATAAGCTTTTATTAGATCCGTATGCCAAGTCATTATTTGGGGTTTGTCGATGGCATAAAGATATGTATGTATATGATCCATCGATACCAGTAAATCTTTATTCATTTAGTACGACAGACAGTTCACATTGTGTTCCCAAAGGAGTAGTTATTGATGATACGTTTGATTGGGAAGAAGATGAACGTCCTTTAATTCCATGGGATGAGACGATAATTTATGAAGTTAATGTAAAAGGAATAACAGCCAAGAATCCCGAAGTACCGAGTTCATATCGAGGTAAATTTTTAGGTCTTAGTGATTCAACGATGATCAAGTATTTTAAGGATTTAGGAATTACGACATTAGAACTTATGCCATGTCAAAATTTTTTTACTAACATTCCGCAGATAGATAGAGGTAAGAGTAATTACTGGGGATATGATAGTTTATGTTTTTTTGCGCCACATGTAGATTATTTAGTATCAGGCGATATAAATGAATTCAAGAAAATGGTTAAGATTTTACATCAAGAAGGTATAGAGGTAATTCTTGATGTAGTTTTCAATCATACAACAGAAGGTAATGCATATGGACCTACGATATCATTTAAAGGTTTTGATAATGAGAGTTATTATAAGCCCGTACCAGAAGATAGGATGTACTATATAGATGATACTGGTTGTGGAGCAACATTTAACATATATCATCCAAGGGGATTACAGTATGTTATGGATGCGCTTCGTTATTGGGCGGAACAAATGCATGTAGATGGGTATCGTTTTGATTTAACCGTATCACTATGTCGAGGTTTTAGGGAAGTAGAAGAGAGTTCTAGTTTTTTGAAGGCGGTTTTACAGGATAAAGTTTTGCAGAAGTTAAAACTTATAGCGGAGCCATGGGATTTAGGACCATCAGGGTATCGTTTAGGTTATTTTTCTTATCCTTGGGCAGAGTGGAATGATAAGTATAGAGATGCATTGAGACGTTTTTGGAAAGGGGAGAAAGGATTAGTTTCTGAAGTAGCAAAGAGGATATCAGGATCAAGAGATATATTTAAAGATAGGGCTTTATATTCTTCTATTAACTATATTACGGCTCATGATGGATTTACATTAGAAGATTTAGTTAGTTATGAACACAAGTGTAATTTAGCTAATGGAGAAGAAAATAGAGATGGAACGGATAATAATTTGAGTTGGAATAGTGGAATTGAGGGAGAGACGACAGATAAAGATATTTTATCTTTTAGGGAACAAAGGAAAAGGAATTTCATTTCCACATTACTGTTATCAGCAGGCACTCCAATGATTTTAGCAGGAGATGAGTTATCAAGGACGCAAAGAGGTAATAACAACGCATATTGTCAAGACAATGAGATATCGTGGTTTAATTGGTCTAATATCAATAAGTCAAAGGAAGATTTTTTAGAATTTACTTCATCGTTAATATCATTTAGGAAAGAGCATAATATATTTTCTCACTCAGAATATATATTTACCACGCCCTCGGGTAGGGAGATGAGTGATTCAGATTGGCGAGTTTCATATTCTCGTTCTTTATCTTTTATGGTTAAGGGAGATAAGGAATCATTATTTATAATTATGAATGCTTACGATGGAGATATATTGTGGACTCTTCCGGAGATATCAGGGAAGAAGGAATGGGAGTATGTATTTGATACATCGATAACGAAGGATGGAAAGTTTGGAGGTATTAGTTTTAAAAAGTATAAAGTAAAACCTTGGAGTATGGTAGTTTTTATTAATAGATAATATAATTAACAGGTTTTATTGAAGGCTATTTTAGTTAAACTTAAGTTTTGATAATAGAGCTTACGAGAGGTATGAGATGAAGAAGATATTTTTTATTTTGGGGTTATTAATATTTATTCCATCATGTAACAATGAAAGTTCATTTTTACCAGAAGGCGAGTATAAATATATCTCTGATACGCCGAACGATGTAGAGATCAACATATCATTTGATAACAAAGAGAAGCGTTTTTATGGTAATTCAGGAGTTAATAGGTATTTTGGGACATATGAACAAGAAGGTAATAAGCTGACGTTTTCACCGATAGGTTCTACGATGATGGCAGGGCCATTAGAGGTTATGAAGGAAGAGAGAGAATATTTAAACAAACTGAACAATGTTGAAGGATTCCAAGTTGAAGGAGAAGAATTAATTTTAGAAACAGGTAATGATAAAAAATTAATTTTTAGGAGAGTTAAATAATCAGTTTAGTTTTTATACCTGATGATATCCAACACTTTGAGCTAAGAGTACATCATCGTTTTTATCGAGGTTGAGTAATTTTTTTAAAGCATTTTTATCGATAAGGGCGCGAGCGACCGTAGCTAAGCCTTCAGCTGCGCAATAGAGATATATATTTTGAGAAATATATCCGATTGTAAGGTTTGACCAAGCATTTTGTTGTTCAGGAGGTAAAGCTTTTCCATTTATTAAAATTTGTTTTGCTACGAATAAGAAGTTTACAGGAGCGGTTTCAGAAAAGTCTTGAGTTCCGGCAAGTTTTTGATAATTTCCGTTAATGATAAGTTTTAAGAGATGTTTTTGCGGACAGTATTTATATACGCCATCATTTAGTATCAAATATATATCGATATTTTGAGCATTCATAGCAGAAGGAGCAGTTCGGTTTCCATTTTCTCTATTAATTCCGTTTGCGGCCCATAAGAGTTCTGATAAGTTTTGTTTGGAGATCATTTTTTTGAGATATTTTCTAGAACTTTTACGGTTTTGTAGTGCGAAGAAGAGGGTTTTTTCGGATTTAAAAAGAGGTTTTTTTAATAAAATTGTATCTGACATAAGCAAATCCTTTATGATTGATAAAAAATAAGAAATATTTTAATCTTATAAGTATATAAGAATGAATATATTTTTTGGATTATAATACCTAATGATAAATTATATATGGCTTTTTTTTATTGTTAGTTCAGTGATTATAGGTTTTTTTACTGGTCGTTTAAAGGAAGTAGGAGATGCGGCTATAGAATATGCAGATATAGCGGTTAGGCTTTCGATAGCGTTAGTAGGAGTTATGTCTTTATGGTTAGGCTTTATGAAAATAGCAGAGGAATCTGGTTTAGTTTTTTTATTTTCGAAGTTAATAAAGCCAATAATAAAGAGGTTATTTCCAGATATTCCAGCAGACAGTAAAGCAGCAGTTGATATTACCATGAACATTTCTGCGAATGCATTAGGTTTGAACAATGCTGCGACTCCTTTTGGCTTGCAGGCGATGAAAGAGTTACAGAAGCACAATAACAATCCAGACAAGAGTGTAGCAAGTGATTCTATGTGTACTTTTTTAGCGATTAATACGGCAGGGATTCAATTTATCCCAGCATCAGTTATGGCAGTTCTTGCGGCATCAGGATCTAGCAATCCAGCAGAGATTATAGCTCCCTGTATTATAACGACATTTATAGTTTTATTTATAGCCATAATAATTGTAAAAGTTTTAGAGAGGGTATATCCAGAGCCAAGTAAGAGATTAAGGGCAAAGGAAGGAGATTCCGATGCTTAAAGAGATTTTTTTTATTATTTCAATTTCTGCGATACCCTTTATATTATTTTTTATTAGTATTTATGGTAGTTATAAGAAAGTTCCAGTTTATGAGACATTTATCCGAGGATCGAAGCAAGGTTTTGGAGTAGGTGTTCGTATAATTCCTTATTTAATAGCAATGCTTGTAGCTGTAGGTATGTTTAGGGCATCAGGTGCGATAGAGCTCATATCAGAATATTTATCTCCATTTTTAAGTTTTATAGGTATGCCAGCGGAATTAATACCCTTAGCGATAGTTCGTTCATTATCAGGGAGTGGAGCCTTAGGTGTTTTAGGAGAGATAGCGGCAAACAATGGAGGAGAAGCATATGTTACGAAGTTAGCAGCCTTAATGACAGGGAGTTCAGAAACAACATTTTATGTTTTAGCACTTTATTTTGGATCAGTTGGAGTAACAAAATTTCGCCATGCGTTAGTAGCAGGTATTTTAGCGGATATAATAGGTATTTTTGTTTCTTTAATGATAGGGAAGATAGTTTTTACGTAAAAAGAAAATCTATGATTGCGAAAAAGTATATTTTGAGCTAACCTCCGATAATGTTACGGGACGTTAGTCCCGTTTAAGATTTTTAAGGTATAAGAACATGGCAAGAAGTAATATAGACAAAGCATTAATAAATACATTAGCAACATTGTTGCATGAGAACAATTTAAGTGAGATAGAATATGATGCAGAAGGTATTCGTTTAAGGGTAGTTTGTGCCCCATCTCCAAGTGTTCCAGTTTCTGGACCAGTTTTGGCGCCATTACCTGTTTCATTAGGTAATGAAAAAGCATTAGATAAGATGTCTCCGCCGACAGTTTCAGAAGAAAATATTGTTAAATCTCCGATGGTAGGAATAGTTTATATAGCCCCAGAACCAGGAGCTTCACCATATGTGAAAGTAGGAGACACAGTAAAAGAAGGTCAGACTCTATTTTTAATAGAGGCAATGAAGACCTTTAATGCGGTTAAAGCGCCGCATACAGGTAAAGTTTCAAAGATTATAGTACAAGATGCTCAGGCTGTAGAGTTTGGGGATCCATTGCTTATATTGGAATAAGATTTATGTTTGAGAAGATACTTATAGCCACTCGAGGAGAGATAGCATTACGCATACATAGAGCGTGTAGAGAGATGGGCATAAAGACTGTAGCGGTTCATTCTACAGCGGATGCGAATGCGATGCATGTTCGTATGGCGGATGAGACAGTTTGTATAGGTCCAGCAGCAGCTAAGGATTCATATTTAAATAAAGCAGCGATAATTAGTGCGGCATTAATAACGGGAGCAGATGCGATACATCCAGGATATGGTTTTTTATCTGAGAATGCAGATTTTGCAGAGATGGTTAAGGATCATGGATTGACGTTTATAGGGCCTACGCCAGAGCTTATAAGGATAATGGGAGATAAGGTTGCAGCGAAGAAGGCGGCATCAGAAGCTGGGATTCCGGTTGTTCCAGGATCAGACGGAGGAGTAGAGACAGAGGAAGAAGCCTTAGAGATAGCGGAAGAGATAGGATATCCAGTTATAATTAAGGCATCAGCAGGAGGCGGAGGAAAGGGAATGAAGGCAGCCTTTTCTCGAGAAGAATTAGTAGAAGCATTTCTTGTAGCCAAGAGGGAAGCGAAAGCAGCTTTTGGAGATGGTACAGTATACATAGAGAAGTATTTACAAAATCCTCGTCATATAGAGTTTCAGATTTTAGCAGATGAGCATGGAAATGTTGTTCATTTAGGAGATAGGGATTGTTCTTTACAGAGGAATCATCAGAAAGTTTTAGAAGAGACGCCATCTCCAGTAATTACGGATAAGCAAAGAGATGAGATGGGATCAATATTGTGTAAAGCGATGCAGAAGCTTGGTTACACGAATGCAGGTACGATAGAATTTTTGTATGAGGATGGGAAATTTTATTTTATTGAAATGAATACGAGACTTCAAGTTGAGCATCCGATAACAGAAATGATAACGGGTATAGATATAGTTCGAGCTCAGATATTTATAGCAAGTGGAGCTCCGTTAAGTTTTAAGCAAGAAGACATTATTTTTAGAGGTCATGCGGCAGAATGTAGGATTAATGCAGAAGATCCGAAAACGTTTATTCCTTCTCCAGGAAAGATAGGTTTATGGCATTCTCCGGGAGGTTTATGGGTTAGGGTAGATTCTGGAATGTATTCAGGTTATGCTATACCTCCGAACTATGACAGCATGATAGCGAAGTTGATAGTTTTTGGTAGTAGCCGGCGTAGTTGTCTTATGAGGATGAGAAGGGCATTAGAAGAGTTTGTTATAGAAGGAGTTAAGACAACGATACCGTTACATGAGAAAATAATAAACAATCCAGACTTTATAGAAGGTAAGTATAACATACATTGGCTTGAGAAGTTTATTAATTCACAACACTAAAGGCGTTAGATGCCTGATTATAGGGAATTGACTACAGAGAATTTAATAAAGGCTTACAGTATAGGAGTTTTTCCGATGTCCTATAGTAGGCACAGTAATTATTTTGATTGGATATATCCAGAAGAAAGAGGGATTATACCTTTAGATAAATTTCATGTTTCACATAGTTTAAGGAAGAGTATAAGACGAGGTATTTTTAAGATAAGGGAGAATGAAGCATTTACATCTGTTATGGAGGCATGTGCATCAAGGGAAGATACATGGATAAGTGATGATATAATAAGGGTTTATAGTGAACTTCATAAGCAAGGCATGGCAGATAGTATAGAGTGTATAGATAAAGAAGGTAAGTTAGTTGGAGGTCTATATGGAGTTCGTCTTAAGAGAGCTTTTTTTGGGGAGAGTATGTTTTCTAGGGTTAAAGATGCATCAAAAGTATCATTATATTATTTGGTAGAGAAGCTTAAGAAAGAAGGTTTTATTCTTCTAGATACGCAATTTTTAACATCTCATCTTGCCTCTTTAGGAGGGATAAAGATATCCCGTGAAGAATATTTAAAGTTATTAAGAGAAGCCTTATCCTAAAGATTAGGTTGTTGTAAGGTATTGTTACTCATAGCATTAATTATAATTTTGATATTTAAGGAGGCAAAAATGATACAAAAAGAAGTGCTAGAAGCATTAAATAAGCAAATTAATGCAGAACTTGAATCCGCTTATATATACCTAGCTATGGGTTGTTATCTGGAAGATGAGGGTTACAATGGGATGGGAAGTTGGCTTATCGAGCACGCGAAAGAGGAATATGAGCATGGGATGAAGATTAGAGAGTTTATTTCTAATAAAGATGAGAAGACAGTTTTTTATCCGATTTCGACACCAGATTCTAATTGGTCAGGTCCTTTAGATGTTTTTGAGAAGATTTATGCTCATGAGCAAAAAGTATCTTCTATGATTATAGATATAGTGAAATTAGCAAGAGACAAAGGAGATATCACAACAGAAGTTTTTCTTAATTGGTTTGTTGAGGAACAAGTTGAAGAAGAAAAGATTACTAGGGATATAAGAGACAGGATAAAAATTTTAGGAGAGAATCAAGAAGGTTTATTATCATATGATAGATTTTTAGCACATGAAGTTAACAAAGAGAAATCAAAATAGAGTTAAAAGTAGTTATACTTTAAGCTAAAAGAAGAAAGAAACCTTCCAAAAAAGTTTTGGAAGGTTTTTATAATGATTAGAGATATCGTTCTTTATTTGGAGGTTGCAACATAAAATTATTAGTTAGTTCATAGGCTTTAGGTGTTTCAAATGAGAATTTTACCTTAGGGAAAGAAACTATCAGAGAGTGTAATCTAGCAGCTATGCCATCATTTAGAGGATTAAAGATAAAAACTTCAGTATATTCCTCTTTTGTATTAGGAGAAGAGAAGGTAATAATATTTCGCCGTTTACCGTTAATTGTTCTGTATATAGTTAATGTTTTTTCAACAGATTCGTCATAATCATATAAATTTGCTGCTTTAAAACGAGCTCTTATATTTTTTATAGAGATACCTTCTTGATTATTTTTTTTTGGTTTCCAAGACATTTTTTACTCCGTTTAGTTTAGTTTAGTTTTTTGTTTTGCATTTGCTAATTTAATAAAAGTTTCTTTGTCTGTTATTTTTAATGATGGATATGTATTTTTTAAAATATTTAGGTAATTTATTTCATATGGATTAAGTTTTTGAGTTATTATCAAAATCATTTTATTTAAAGATAAAAAAAGGATAGGCATATTATTTCGCCATATAGTAAAAGAGTATCCATCGTTTATTCTTATATAACCGACTTTTGCAGGGAAGAGTTCTAGCATACTTTTGATTAAATTTTTTTGATAGGTTTCATTATTCAATGATTTACAAGCTCCTCTTTTTTCTGTCACATAAGATTTTCCATATTGGGATTATGTTTTCTGTGAAGATTCCTGGATAGCGCAAAACAGATGATGTTAAGTAATCAATATTAGCAGGCATTTTTGTTCTAATTATTTGAGGTTTTGTAAGATCCGTTATAGTTATAGATTTTACATTAGGTTTTAAGAAGTAAGTTGAACGAATATCTTGCATATTAACGCCTTCAAAGATTATATGTATATTTTTTCCATTTTTTAGAATTTTCAAATCATTATCATCTACTTTTCCCCCTCGAACAATAAGTACGGAAAGATTAGATACAGAGGCAATTTTTTTTAGGTTGTCTCCGTCTATTATTAAGCGTCCAGGAGCTTTAAAATTAATTTTAAAACCATTTGGGATTTTGGCATTTTCTATATTAAGTAAAGTTTCCAGTTCAATTTCTTGTATTTGGCGTAAATCAGTATTTGAAGCCCATAGAGAACGTAAATTTTTAGGAAGAATAAAACTAGAAGGAATAACATTATTTTCAATGTATAGGACATCGACAGGTAAATTTTGCCAGTTTGCAAATTCTATAGGTCCTTTAATCTCAATAAGAGAAGGATGGATTTTTCTTTGTGTTAATACATCGATTAATTCTTTTGTTAAAGGAGTATCTAAGAGAGTTAAGCATCTTAGGCTAGATATTTTATCCCACAAAATAGAAGGAACTTCAATGCTTATTTCTTTTCTTAGGAAAGATTGGTTTTCAAACATTGAACAATAATTAGTAGTGTTTGATATATTTTTTGGGATGTGATGACGAGTTAATATTTTGCTTTCTTTAGTTATAATTATTTCATCCCATTGTTTTGGAGGTGTATCATATAGGGATTTTTTTTGTATTTGTTTAACAGAAGGGATTGAAGATACTTTTTTTGAGGTTTGAATTTTTCCTTTCATTATACTTAAATCAACCTCTTCATTTGAAGTATAAATAAGGGTGCCGATTTTTACATTAGCGTTATTTAGATCGTTTAGTTCTTTGTTAGATAGATTTTCTATGACATATTTTGGGATTGTAGTATTTTGTATCTGAGATAAAGGAAGTTGTTGGAAAGAATTTTTTATAAGGATTATTTTATTAGCTTTTTTTTGGGTTCCATATATAGTTATGCCAACACTTGTATGATATATAGTATGTATTTTTATCATAAGCTTCACCGTAAATTAAAATAAAATAAGAATTAGAGAATATAATAAGAGAGATTTTTAAAATGTCAATCTTTTTGTACAAAACTTAAGAAAGAAAATAAAAACCCCCTTTTTTAGAAAGAAAAAAGGGGGGGGGTATGATAAAAAAAGATTAACGACGGATTTCTACGTCTTTAGCGATAGCTCTATTAGGATCATTGTTTACGAATTCTACTTCCACCCAATCATTTACTTGTAGAGCTTGGAAGGAAACATCACGATCGAAACCCAACATATTGTTTTTAGTTTTTAATTCGAAATCTGTAGCAGGGTTTACTTTAATTACCATATTGCTTCCACCTTCATCATTTTTAATAGTGAAGTTCATATTTTGAGTATCTATAGCAGTTACTGTTCCAAAGATAGTATAATCATCATCAGCAAGGGCGTTTCCAGATATTCCGATTAAGGCGAGGAAAGCAATAGATTTAATAAAGTTTTTCATTTTATACTCCTTTATATAAGTTGAGAAATCTTAATAAGATAAATTATTTTTGTTGTAAAACACTAAGATATTTTTCTTGAGCAGCATTCCAATCCAACAAGTGGAATATGAAACCTTTAGCATAATCGGGGCGTCTATTTTGATAATCTAAGTAATAAGCATGTTCCCACACATCTATAGTAATTAGAGGCTCCAAGTTCATAGTTATAGGATTGTTAGCATTTTGAGTTTTTAGGATTTTCAGATTTTTAGTTTGAGGATCAACAGTTAGCCATACCCATCCACTTCCGAATAGGTTTACAGAAGCTTCTAATAACTCAGCTTTAAGGTTATCTTCATTACCGAAGGAAGCGTTAACTGCGTCAGAGAATTCACCATTTGGGATATTATTTTCTTCTCTATATTCACGAGCAGATTCCCAATACAATATATGGTTCCATAATTGTGCAGCGTTATTAAAGATTGGGGTTTTTGATGGATCATCAGCAGTTTCTTTAATTATAGAAACCAAGTCCATGTTTTCGAATTTTGTATTATTTGTTAGCGAGATAAGTTTATCAGCATAACCGTTTTGATGTTTTCCGAAGTGAAATTCTATAGTTTTTTCTGAGATTATAGGTTCTAAATGATTTTTGGCATAAGGTAGATTTTGATTGTTAAAAGGCATTTATTTCTCCAGAGTAATTAAAACAAAAAAGTGAAACATTTATATAATTAAATTTTATAAATGACAACCTATTTGAAAGTATTGCTTTTATAGGATTATACATTTATTTTTAGCAGCAGTTATAATTTTTTGAGCAATTTCCTCTGGGTTTAAGTTTGTTGTATCGATAACGATATCGAAATTATTTTCATCTTCTATATTTACCTTATATAGGGTTTTAAATCTTTCTACTTCGCTTTTTCTTCGGTTTATAATGCTATTAATTGCTTCTTGTATATTTTGGAAATTTTCAGATTTTTGTCGTTTTTCATCTTTAGAGATTCGTTTGGCGGCTTCTTGAGGTTTTACTTTAAGCATAACTTTAAAAGAATGTGGTATAAAGAACCAAGCCAATCTTGAATCGATTACCAAATTATCCATTTTTTTTCCGACTTCAATCATTTGTGTATCTATTTTGAGGTCGAGATTTTTATCTTTTTCAGCTAGTTTATTAAGTTCAAGGATTGAAACACCATCTTTTTCAGCTATTTTTCGCCAAGCATCTCCGACAGAGAAAGGTTTGTATCCGAGTTTTTGGATTAATATTTGAGTTACAGATGATTTTCCACTTCCGAGATCTCCCGATATAGTTATTATAGGCATTTTATTTCTCGCTATTTTGGTTTAAGGCATTTAAGGTTTCAGGTATTTTTGCGAAATTATCGGTTATTTTATCTGCGTTTAAAGTTTCGTATGGTTTTAGGGCATAACCATAAGAGAGTAATATGATAGGAATATTTAAAGCTTTTGCGGCATCGACATCGGTTTCACTATCACCGATCATAATGCATTCTTGAGCTGAAGCTTTAAGGCCTTCTAAGCAGTCATACATAATTTTAGGATTAGGTTTTGTTACTCCAGAGGTATCAGGATTAGCAATAGTTTGGAAGAAATTTTTTATTTTTAGTTTTGTAAGGATTCTTTCTGTTGGGATAATAGGCTTATTAGTACAAATAGCCATTTGGTATCCATTTTTTTGTAAAATAGAAAGAGTTTGTTTAACATTTGGCCATAGATGAGTTTTCAAGATATTTTTTTTTTGGTAGATGGCGATATATTCTTGATATAGAAGGTCGAATTGTTTTGTTGATACGGAAATTTTTTGCATATCCAATAATTTTTCCAAGGAAATTCTAGCACCTTTTCCAATAGTTAATTTAACGTTTGTTTCCTCGATGAGAGGGAAACCATTACGTTTTAAGAAGATATTCATACCTTCGGCGATATCTGGAATGCTATTCACCAAAGTTCCGTCAAGATCAAAAATAAGTTTTTTTCTCATAATGAAAGAATTGCAACAAAGTTTTAATTGTAAATAAAAGATAAGTTTAGTTATATATTATATACAAGTCAACAATAGAGGAATATATAATTTATGGCAAATAAAGAGATGGCGGCAATAGTTTTAGCTGCAGGTATGGGCACTCGAATGAATAGTGATCTACCTAAAGTTCTTCATAAGGTGGCAGGACGTGCAATTATAAGTCATCTTCTAGATACATTAGATCAGTCACAAATATCTAATATAATAGTTGTTGTTTCTCCAAATTCACAAGAAATTTCATCATCAGTTTATCCACATAAGACGGTTGTTCAAGAGAAGCCATTAGGAACAGGTAATGCCGTTTTATCTGCCTATACAGCATTAAAGGAATTTAGAGGAGATTTAACGATTCTTTGCGGAGATGTTCCATTAATTTCAGTAGAGACGTTAAAAGCAATATCGGATAAGCGGTCAGAAGGTTTTGATTTAGTTTTAGTTGGGTTTAAGCCAGCAGATGGATTAGCTTATGGTAGGATAGTTACATCACCAGATGGTAGTGTTTCAAAGATAGTAGAATTTTTGGATGCTACGGAAGAGGAAAGAGGAATAAAGACATGTAATTCAGGTTTGATGTGTGGTGATGCGCAGAAGATTTTTTCTTGGCTTAAGGAAGTTAGACCGAACAATTCCAAGGGAGAATATTATCTTACCGATATGGTAGGAATAGCAAAAGAATCTGGTTGTAAAGTAGGCTTAGTTTTAGCAAAAGAAGAAGAAGTAATGGGGGTAAACACGTTAAAGGATTTAGCTAATTTAGAACAAACGTTTCAAAATAAACGTAGAGAGGAGTTTATGTTAAAAGGAGTACAAATGATATCTCCTGATACAGTTTATTTCAGTTATGATACAGAGATAGAACCAGGAGTTATAATTGAGCCGTATGTATTTTTTGGCTTAGGAGTTAAAGTTTGTTCAGGTACATTAATTAAATCGTTTTCATATTTAGAGGGGGCTAGTGTAGAAAGAAGTTGTAACATAGGGCCTTTTTGTAGGCTTCGTCCACAAGCAGAAATTAAAGAAGGGGTTCATATAGGTAATTTTGTAGAGGTTAAGAAGTCGGTTATAGAGGAAGGTTCTAAAGTTAAT
>CALXRE010000068.1 GCA_944390645.1 uncultured Alphaproteobacteria bacterium
ATGAAACTAAACAATGATGAAAAAAAACCATCTCCTTTAGTTCAAACAGTTAAAAAAATTAATCCGGATTTGTTATCGCCAAGAGAAGCTTTGGATTTAGTGTATCAGTTAGTAAATATGAGCAAAGATGAAACTTAAAGAAGATACTGAAATAATAAAAATTAAAAACCTTTATTATTCGCAAAGAAAAAAACTAGAAAAAAACTTCTTTGAAGGAAAAATGAATGGTTTAGAGCTTGCTCATCGTTTATCTAAAATTACGGATAATTTGATAAAAAAAATAAGTTTAATAATAGCTATTCCAGAAAAAACAGCCTTACTTGCTGTTGGAGGCTTTGGTCGTAGAGAATTAATGCCTTTCTCTGATTTAGATTTATGGGTATTGGTCGAAAAAAACAAAGATGAAAAAATCTTAAACCTTTTTTATGTGTTATGGGACATGGGCTTTAAAGTAAGTTATTGTATAGAAAATCCAAACGAAACAATAGCTGATGCAATAAAGGATTCTTCGATAATGACAACATTGATAGATGTAAGGTTCATTATTGGAGATAAAAAACTTTTTCAAAAATTCTCCTCTTCATACAAAAGGCAACTTAAAAAAGATAAAAACTTTTCTTTTTATAACCAAAAAATTCAAGAACAAAGGAAAAGACATGAATCAATGGGGCATGCTCGATATTTGTTAGAACCTAATGTAAAAGAAAGTGTCGGAGCTTTAAGAGATTTAAATATGTTAGAATGGATTGGAAGGGTATATTTAAATTGGTCTAAAACAAAACCTTTCCCTGTATCGGAAGATTTTAATCTAATAAATATGAAAAGATTTCAAAAAGCTAAAGTGTTCTTATTAACTGTTAGAGCTTTTTTACACTTTATTGCAGGAAGAGCTGAAGAAATCCTTTCTTTCTCTTATCAACAAAAAATAGCCCCCCTTATGGGATATGCAAAACATCCTGGAGCTTCTCCTGAAGATCGCTTGATGAAGCATTATTATCTTATAACTCGTGAAATAAGAGAACTAACCGTCATTTTATTCGCAAGTATGGAAAAAACAGAAAAAATAAAACCTTTTTCAGAACCGATAGATGCTCTCATTTTCTTAAAAAAGATGCAAAAAAAAGGAAAATTTTTATCTCCAGAAGCGTTGAAAAAAATATCAGATGTAGCAAAAAAAGCTGTTAATTTACAAAAAAATCCTAAGGCTATACAAATCTTAAAAGAAATAATTACAGAAAAAAATAATCCCGAATATATCTTAAGAATTTTAAATGAAAATAAAATGTTAGTACGGATTTTACCTCAGTTTAGAAAAATAAATGCTCGCCCTCAAAGAGATATCTATCATATATATACTGTAGATGAGCATTCTTTAAAAACTCTTGGCTTCCTTAATTCTTTTCGATACCAAAACGAAAAAAGAGAAACATTTATATCTCAAGCTGCTATGGAAATTGAAAATTGGCAAGTCTTATCCTTAGCTGCTTTATTTCATGATATTGGAAAAAATGGCTTCCTTGGTCATGCAGAAACAGGTGCTCAAATAAGTTTTGACTTAGCTAAAACTTTCTTGCTCTCTGAAATGGAAAGCGAAAAAATGATTTGGTTAGTACGAAATCATTTAATAATGAATAATACAGCTTTTCATCGTGATTTAACAGCAAAAGAAACTATCGAAGATTTCGCAACTAAATGTCAAAATGTTGATAAACTTAACCATTTGCTCTTGTTGTCTGTCGCTGATTTAATGGCGGTAGCTCCAAATGTATGGACAAATTGGAAAGCTGCTCTTTTGCAGGAATTATACACAAAAACTAAATTACTTCTTCAGGGTGCAGAAATATCTTTCTTAAACGATGATACATTAAGTCTTAAACAAATGAAAAAACTCGCAAAACAAGAAATGAAAAATTTTAGTGTTCAAATTGTTGCTCTCCCTAAAATATCTGCATCAAAAGTTACGGTATATGCTAAAGATTCTCCTGGTTTAATTGCTAAAATAGTAGGTGCTATGACTATTTCTGGAGCTTCTATAATATCTGCAAAAATTACAACTTCGGAAAATGAAGCTATGGACACCTTCTTAATCCAAGAAAAACCAGGACGATATCATAAAGAGCAAAAACCTAAACCTTTCATTGATGAGGATAAAATAAAAAAATTAAAGCAAAATATTGAAAAAGCTTTGCTAAATAAAATAAATATCCAAAACGAAATAAAAAAAATTCCTCAAATAAACGAAAAACCTACTTCTGTATTAGAAAAAAGAGTCATTATTGATAATAAAGCTTCTGCTTTGTTCTCTGTAATTGATATAAATTGTTTGGATAGATATGGCTTACTATATTTTATTGCAAATAAATTAACAGAATTAAATCTAAATATTATTTCTGCTTATATAACTACTTATGGAAATCGAGTCGTAGATACTTTTTATGTTCAAGAAATTAATTCTGGAAAAATAAAAACTCAAAAACGCCTGGAAGAAGTAATAGCTGAGTTGTATAAAGTTTTAGATTGTAACTAAAAAGGAATCTTTTTATGTCCCTACTTAATTCTATTGCTACGGTTGGCGGGTTCACTATGATAAGTCGAATTACAGGCTTTGTTCGTGATGTCTTAATTGCCAGATTCCTTGGTGCTTCTTTAATCGCTGATGCTTTTTTCATCGCTTTAAAACTCCCAAATCTATTTCGTAGCTTGTTCGCTGAAGGTGCTTTCAATTCTGCTTTCGTTCCTTTGTTCGCTGAACAAATGGAATTAAATGGTCCTGAAAAAGCTAAAAAATTCGCTAAGGAAACTTTCTCTGCTCTTTTTTATATATTAGCTCTGTTCGTTGCTATTATGGAAATACTCATGCCTTTCCTTGTAATGATCGTTGCTCCTGGTTTTATTGAAACTCCTGGAAAAGTAGCTTTGACTGCTGAGCTATCTAGAATAACTTTCCCTTTTTTATTGCTAGTATCTCTTAATTCTATGCAAGGCGGTATCTTAAATACTTGTGGAAAATTCGCAGCCCCTGCTTTTACCTCTACAATCCTAAATATAACTATGATAGCGGCTCTTTTTTGGCTTTCTCCTTATACAGATGGTCCTGCTTTCGCTTTGGCTTGGGGGGTGTTCTTGGCTGGGATTATTCAATTCTTCTTTTTGTCTTGGAACCTTAAAAAAGAAAATATGATTCTTGGTTTGATATCACCTTTTAAAGTCATTTTTAAAGCGTCAACAGAATCTATACTTCTATTAAAACGCATAATCCCTGGAGTCGTCGGTTCTGGTGTATATCAAATAAATTTGGTAATTGATATGTTTTTCGTTTCTTTCCTAGCAACTGGATCTGTATCTTTTATTTATTATGCAAATCGGATGTTCCAATTGCCTGTCGGAATTCTTGGTGCTGCTATTGGTACTGCTTTGTTACCTCTTTTAACAAGACAAATAAAAAGAGGAAATCTTAATGCTGAAACCGAAACTATGAGTAGAGCTTTGGAAGTGGCTTGTCTTTCTTCTATTCCCGCAGCTCTAGGCTTGGCAATCTTAGATGTTCCTATTATCGCTGCTTTGTTCGAATATGGCGCCTTCTCTTCTTTGGAAACAGAAAAAACAGCGGCGGCTTTATCTGCTTTCGCAATAGGACTCCCCGCATATGTCGTCAGTAAATCTTTATTGCCTGCTTTCTATGCTCGTGGAGATACAGCTTCTCCTGTACGAGTCGCGGCTATAGCTCTATTTATTAACGCATTTTTCTGTTATATTTTAATGCAAAAATATGCTCATGTAGGTATCGCTTTAGCTACAAGTATAACCGCTTGGATTAATCTCGCTCAATACGTCTTTATGTTGAAAAGAAGAGGCTTCTTGCATACGGATAAATTGTTTAAAAAACGCTTACCTAAAATATTGCTATCAGCTCTATTAATGGCTTGGTTCTTACAAATCTCTCTTTATGCGACAGATATATACGCTGGAGATTGGTTGCATCAGGGTGCTTTTTTGAAAATTACTATTCTGGCTTCTTTGGTCCTCTTTGGAATGTTAATTTTTTCTATCTTAATCTTTATTACGAGAACTTTTAAAATTTCAGATTTTATTTTTAAAAAAAATAAGGTTCATAATCATGAAAAATAAAAAACAACAACAGGTTGCTGAAACTTTAAAACTCTTAATCGAAGAAAAAATACGTCCAGCTATTCAACAACATGGTGGAGATATCAAATTTATCGCTTATGATAATGGAACACTTAAAATAGAACTCTCTAAAGCTTGTATATCTTGTCCTTATGCTAAAGAAACTATCGAAAATAATATTGCTAAAATTGTTTCTTTCTTTGTCCCAGAAGTGACTAAAGTATGTGATGTTAATATTTCTGATATGTAATAAAAGGGTAATTTTTTAAAGAGAAAAATAAAAAAAGATTATCACATTGTTTATTATATATTTTTTTTGTGTTTATTTTTTTGCTTTACTCTGCTTTATCAGAGGATTTTTTTTAATTATTTTTATATAAAACAAAACCTTAAACTAAATGAATTTCTCTTAAATATGTACTTTTTGTTACAAAACTAGACTAGTAAATATTTAAGAAACGTAATATAAAACCTAAAAGTACTTTCTTACAATGAGGCCTTTTATGAAAATGATAGACTTGCTCAAACGTTACTATGTGGGAATTTCCTATTTCTTATTTATTACCTCTATAGCTGTTATTACTGCTTATGTATTTGATTATTCTTTGTTCGGAACGGTTAAAACAATCTTTAGTCTGTCTTTCATACTAGCAATAGCCCTATATTGGTTATTATTTTGTATCGCCTCCGTAAATCGTTATATTTTTATCGCTTTCACTCTTATTTGGTTCGTATCTTTAAAATTAATACATTCTGTATTGATCCAAAATAATGTTAATATTGATAAAATAGATTCTATTGCTTCTGCTTTAAAATCTTCTGTAGATGAAACCTATAATTTCTTTAATCCTCAATACCTTAAAGAAGCTATCCTTTTTTTCTTCGTCGCTCTGATTGTCGGAATACTTTATTTCTTCTTGGCAAAGAAAATCAAAACTTGGAAAAAAATATCTCTGGCTCTAGTCGCTTGCTTATTATTGACTTTGTTCATTCCTTGGCAAAATACTACTCTCGCAAAAATATATAATAATTATCAAATAGCTAAAAATGAAATTGAATCCTTAGAAAATCTTAATCGCTTGAAAAAAAATATTATCAATGAAAAACCTTTAAATGCTTTGGATAATATCGAGATGATCTTTATTATTCCTGACTCTATAAGAGCAAAAAATTTAAGCATAAATAATTATCAAAAACCAACAACTTCTTATATGGAGGAGTATGAGTTTATATCCTTTCCTAAGGCGTTTTCTTGTGATTACCAAAATAATGCTTCAATATTATGTATGTTTACTAAAAATAATCAGGACTATTTAAATGATCTTTCTTCAGAATCAATGAAAATATTTCGATTGTCTCAAGAACAATCTTTGTTGTCTTTCTTTAAAAACGCTGATTTCCTAACTGTGTGGTTGTCTTCTTATCCTTTCTCTTTGGAAAAAGAAAACGCTTCTTTAAATTCTCTGGCTTTGGAAGCAGATAAAACTTTCTTTAATGCTTCTGAAAAAGGATTCGACACATTATTAATTCCTATCTTGGAAAAAACACTAAATATGCCAAATCAACGTAAATTCATTGTCCTTAGAATTAAAGGTGCTGAACAGCCTTATTATGAAAGATACCCTGAAAATAAAGAAGAATTTAAACCTGTATGCAAAAAAATATCGAGGCTTGTTATAGCTCTGAGGCTATCGTGAATACATACGATAATGCTATAAAAGAAATGGACTTCTTCTTGGCGGGAATAATTGAAAAATTAAAAAATAGAAATGCTTTGTTGGTCCTAGCTGCAAATCATGGCGAAATGCTTGGTGAAAACGGTATATATGGTCATGGAAAAGATACTGCTAATAGTCTGGAAGTCCGTTCCCCTGCTTTCGCTGTATGGATATCTCCTAAACTCGAAAAAGAACTTAATATCCAAAAAATTGTTAAAGAAAACGCTCAAAAAGCTTTCGATTATACTTATTTATTCTCTTCGCTCCCTGATTGCGTAGGAATTAAGTCGGATATCTTAAATAATGAAAAAAGCTTTTGTAAAAACAATATGATTCCTTCTTCTTTCGTAGAAAAGAAATTTATGGAAACAAAAGATAAAACAGATGCTTCTCTTGAGTCTTATAAGTTAGAAAATCATGAATCTTATGATCCTCAAACAAGTGTATTAAATAAATCTTTAAGTCCTGAAACTACGGAGCAAGAGCCTAATGAGACTCCTAAAACTTTTGAAAAAACCCCGTCTGCTTCCATAAATAAAAACTAAAACTTGTTTAAAATCTGAATACAAATCTTTCCTATATGGAAACCATGCTGGAGAAGAGGGTAGGTTAACCTTAGATCTTACTGTACTTACTATATCACTGAAAAATTCTATCCCTTGAAAACCATGATAACGACCAATCCCACTTGCTTTCATTCCTCCAAATGGAAGTGATGGAATGCCAACACTTATAAGACAGTCGTTTATATTTATATTACCTGCTTGAAGCTTTGATGATAAATATTCCGCTTTGGCTTTATCTTTTGTCCAAATACTAGCACTTAATCCATAAGGCGAATCGTTTGCTAACCTTAATGCTTCATTAGTAGAACTAAATGACATGATTGGTAAAATAGGACCAAAAGTTTCTTCTTTCATAACTAACATGTCCTCGTTTACATTACTAAGAACAACTGGAGTGAAATATTTACCAGAAAGATTCCCACATAAAACTTTCCCTCCTTTGCTCGTTGCATCTTTGACTAACTCTTTTAATCTCTCTGTCCGCGAAGGAAAAACTAAAAAACCTAAATCAGATTCTAATATGTTCCCTTGTGTTAACTCCTTGGTCTTCTCCGCAACCGCTTGAGTAAAACGTTCATAAATACTTTCTTCTACATAGGCTCTGGAGGTGGCTACACAAACTTGTCCAGAATTGCAAAAAGAACTATAAACAATCCCATTTACGGCTCGATTAAAATCTGCATCCGCAAAAACAATCATTGGAGTCTTGCCTCCTAGTTCTAAAAGCACAGGAATAGTAAATTCTGCTGCTTGCTTCATTATCTTTTGACCTGTGTTGGTACTACCTGTAAATAAAATCCTGTCCGGATGAAGCGAAATTAATTCCGAACCAGTACTACCATCTCCATAAATAGTTTGAACTAAAAATGTAGGAAATCCTGCACTTTGACAAATATTCGAAATCATCTCTCCTACAGATAAAGTATATTCTGATGGCTTTAGTATGACAGAATTCCCCGCGCAAATGGCACTTATAATTGGAATCATCGACAGTTGAAAAGGAAAATTCCATGGCGAAATAATTAAAGATATACCACTGGGACGTAAATATGTTTTTGCTGATAGTCCTGTAAATAAAAAAGGAATTGAGACTCTGCGTCCTTGTAAAAAATTTTTTAAATGTTTCTCATAATAACTTATAGTCGATAAAACTGGGAAAATCTCTGTCATTAAAGCTTCTGCTTTAACTTTCCCTGTAGCTTTGCATATCGTGTTAACTATATTATCTGTTTCTAAAACTATTACTTTTCGAAGATTCTTTAAAAGCTTAATCCTCTTATCTATGCCCATTTCACTGAATAGTTTAAAAGTCTCTCGTGAACGTAAAAAGGCTATTTCTAAATCTTTGTATGATGCAACATTATACTCTTTGATTAAACTTCCATCTAAAGGAGAAAATGCATTAAGTATCTTCATCTGTTCTCCATTATATCTCCAAAACCTGAAACTACTTAAAAAAACGACTCGCTCGAACTGGAGGATTTAAAAGTTGCCATTCTGGATTCTGAGGAAAATGACTCTCTATCATATCTTCTGGTTTAACAAAAAACCATTTATCATCTTCTTGTAATACCTTGTTTCGACGAGACTCTTTCCTAATTTTGCGGTTTAATGCTTCTTGATTCTCTAGTCGTTTTTGTATGTCTCTTGCATAACTACGATCTGTACGCTTGTCTTGACTTATATTATCCCTTGGGGCTGCTTTGCTTATGTCTAAAAGATGCCACTCTCCATTTGCTGCAACCGCATTCCAATACCATAAAGAACTAGCTCGATCTCTATAATCTGTATTCGTATAGCCTGGAATCGTAACAACTCTTAATCCTGCCGCTTCCCCCATCCTTTTAAATAAATTCGCAAAGTCTTCACTCGTTCCCTTCCTTGTATAAAAAGGATCTCCGCTATCTGGAATCGCAAAGTTCTTCTTCTTACTCTCTGTACTCTCCTCGTACTTGTCTTGTTTGTAATGGTCAAAATCTACACGATAGGCTATCCATGCTGCTATAACCCTTGCTTTTTCCTCTTCATCACTTAAATCTGCGGTGAGATAGTTTACTAAGGTCGGAATGTCTTTCTCTTGTTCAACTGGAGTTCTTAAAGCTCTTTTGTCAAGAAGACCATAATTGCCTGAATAAGCAGGAAAGTTTATTACTAAACTTAATATTAAACTGAGTAAAATAGTGCGCATAATAATTCCTTAAATATTTATTTATCTTCATACTTATAACATCTTTATATTATTATGCCTATAAAACTTTAGAGAGGTTGATTATGGATGATATATTTCCTACGGTTAAACTTAATATACCCTTGCAAAATGACTTCTTACCTTTATTGCTATCTTATATAGAAAAATCCGCTTTAGCTTTCAATTTTCCTGATCCAGAAATCCAATCCCTTATGTTGGCGACAGAGGAAGTTTTTTCTTTCTTGGTTTTTAATGCAAAAAGTTCTGATAACTTACTATTTGTCCTTAAAAATAAAGGATCTTCTTTGGAATTAGTAGTAAAATTCGCTCCACAAACCCTCCCTGTCAAAGCTTTAAATATTACGGCAAAAGTTATTGGAAAAAATAAATTGCCATTAAATGATATGGGAATATTAATCGCTGCCAGATCCGTGGATAATCTAAGCTTGAAAATAGATGATGATAATAAAATGATTATGACTATGATAAAGAAAAAATCTTATCATAATATTATAATCCCTAAAAAATATGATATATCTTATGGAAACTCTTTCTATCCAATAGATATTGATCTCGAAAAAAGTCAAGAATTCTTAAGCTTGATACATGATAAATATAAAGAAAGCCAAATACCTGATTTCCTCTCTATGCCAGATAAATTTAGCGATATGATAAACCAGGGAGAATTCGATGGATGCTTTGCTCAAGACGAAAATAATAACTTGGCTGGGGCTCTATTATGGCGTCTAAGCGGTAAAATGATATTTGGTTTCGGTTTCTATACCTTCTGTAAACCTGAAATCGTAGCGAAAGTTCTTTGGAAAGGTTGCATCTCTCGTACAGCTATGATTAATCCATATTGTTGCTTTATTCGTAATCCTACAAAAAATACTCCTGAAGAATATTTCCAAAAAATAGATAATGCTGCTTATGCTTTTATGGCAAATGATCAAGAAAATATCCCTGTTTTCTTGGCTCCTCCTCTTGTCCCTTTCGTGCAAAACTTCTATCAAAAACTCTCTATATCTCGGCAAATATATGAAAAAGTAATCAATGATAAAGAATTCCATAATCTAAGCGATGATTCAGCTTTCGCCGCTGATATGGATAGAAAAAATAAAAAAGTAACCCTTTCTTTAATCTGGTTAGGAAAAGATGCTTTGAAAAATTTAAAAGAACAAGCCGAAACCTTGCTTAATGAAGGATTCGAAAAAATCTATTTTAAATTGCAAATAGAAAACTCTCCTCATGCAATCATGGGAGAGTTCCTTCTAAAAGCTGGCTTTAAACCTAACTTAATTATACCTTGGACTGAACAAGGTGATCTCTTGTACTTCCTGTATAACCCTTAAAGCTAAGATTTTAATTCTTTGATAATTATCTTAGTGCCAGGCTTTGGATGACTAAAGTGTCCTGAGGCATTCCCTCCTCGACGGGAAATCTCGTAAAAAGATTTCTTCTCACCATTGGGTAAAATCCAGCCAGATGAACCTTTCGCTAAAACGTACTCTCCATCTGGTACGCTAAATATACCGCTTCCTTGATTAACTATTGTCGTAGAATCGGAAATTTGAACGTGAAGTTTGCACTTTGATTCCTCAGAAGTGGTTAAAATAATATTCGTCTTTATATTCCCATAACCATCTGAAAATAAAACTATGTTCTCGGGCATGTCTGGAACATTCTCTATCTTATCTCCTTGAAATTCCCAAGGCTCTCCACTGCTCGGATCATAAGACGCTAAACTGGCTACCATATCTGGAAATACATCCCTAGAACGAAATTGAGAGCCTTTAGATTCACAATTAACTTTATAAACAGGGGCAAAATCTTTAACAAAAGAAAAACTGTAACCAGAATAAACTCCTATAACCGTAACTCCATTTGGTAAACGACAATAGGCTAAAAACTCTCCTGCGTTATCTGTCCTAGGATTAATGTCGTCTTTACGAGGGGCTGTATTATGATAAATAATATGATTCTTTAGCTTCGAGTTGATTGCAAGTTCTGCAACAACAAAACCTGTTTCTACCGTATTAAAAGAATTTACAGATAAGGTGTCCATATGACGAATGTTATCTATTTTTTCATACAACCTTTGAGAAACTTCTGCAAATGCTAAATCATTGTTCCCAGATCTTCCTCCGTAATCTGCTACTAGTGTAACATAAGTACCTGTATTCATAAAAAACCTCTTAGATAAAAAATAAAAATCCTAGGATTTTAGTCCTTTTTAAGAGTGTTATCCTAAAATCGTATGTTCCAAAAGTAAAGAAAAAAAATATAAAAACATAATAAAATCAGCCTAATACGCAAAAATAAAAGACCGCAAATGTTATTAATGAAATCTTGATAAAATGGCGTTCCCAACGGGAGTCGAACCCGTGTTACCGGCGTGAGAGGCCGATGTCCTAGGCCACTAGACGATGGGAACCTAAAACTTAACAGAATGCTTTACTACCTTAAAAAAACTCTCTTAGCAAGAGTTTTATCGTTCTTTCGTCATAAGAGCTAATTGTGCACAAGCTATCGGTAATGCCTCAGACCTTTTTTTGTCCTCCTCTAAGGCCTTTGAAAACTTTGATAGATGCCTTGATAATTTTAAGTTCTCTAATGCTTGTATAAACGTGTCTAGCTTTATTGGATCCTTAAAAAAAGGATAGTTTGATACGTTAAGACTTAAAGTGTTGTTCTTGCTCCCCATAAGACGACCTTCTTTTATTATCTTTATAACAAGAGGCATATTGTTTTCTATAATCTCTAATGCAGATCTAGAATAAAAAATAAAACCCGTCTCATCTTTACTATTAGAGGATAATATAATATTTATCATCGCTTCTTGTACGTCAGATTCGCTAGCATTTTTATATCTTTGAGACATAACCACCTCTTTAGTTTATATTTTTGTCAATTTATGGTAGGCTACGCTAATTAATCTGAAAAGTCAAGCCGTATCTTGCGGATAACCTGACCTTGAGAACTTAAAATTATAATCCTTTCGTTCTCTTCTCCTCCTCTTACTCGGAGGCATATATTCTCTCCACAACTCTGAATCTCTGAAAAAATGCTGCCTCTTGGTTCAGATATTATGGTCTCTGGAATATTTATACTTTTCGTATCGATAATATTCTCTGATACTGTTTCCTTCCCTCGATTGAATAAACCATAAACAACTAAGCCTATTCCTAAAATAATTAGAGATGTAAGTATAATTACTACTCCTTGAATTGCTTTTAACTTGTTCATTTGCTCCTCCTTCGTTATTTTGCCTAAAAATAGGAGTTAAATAAAAAATGGCAACTGAAAATATATTTTTCGTAGAAGTAAAGAAAAATCAAGAAGGACAAAGACTTGATAAATGGCTAGCGGATTCTTTCCCTCAGCTCTCTCGTACACGAATCGCAAACTTGTTGGATATGGGCTTCTTGAAAAAAAATAATGAAATTTGTAAACAAGCTTCTCTAAAAATAAAGCTAGGAGAAGTCTATTCTATTCAAATTCCTGATCCTTCTGATCCTCTGCCTCTACCTGAAAATATTAAGCTAGATATCTTGTTTGAAGATGAAGATATCATCGTCGTTAATAAACCTGCTGGAATGGTCGTACATCCAGGCGCTGGAAATTATGAAGGAACTCTAGTAAATGCTTTGCTCTTCCATTGTAAGGATTCTTTGTCTGGAATCGGGGGCGTCAAAAGACCTGGAATCGTACATAGAATAGATAAAGAAACTAGTGGTATTTTGGTGGTGGCAAAAAATGATGCGGCTCATCACGCTCTCGCTGAACAGTTTGAAACTCATTCTATTGAAAGAATGTATATTGCTTTGGTGTGGGGACAGCTAAATCCTATGACTGGTACAATAACTGGAAATATTGCTCGAAGTAAATTAAATCGTCAAAAAATGACTTTAGTTAAAAATGGTGGAAAAAATGCGGTTACTCACTATAAAGTTATCGAGTCGCTACAAAATAACGCTCTCTCCTTATTGGAATGTCGCTTAGAAACAGGACGAACTCATCAAATAAGAGTACATCTCTCGGCTAAAGGACATCCTTTGGTCGGAGATAAAGTATATGGCGGAAAACAAAAATATCTTAAAAAACTTATTGAACCAAATATATTGCAAATATTAGAAAATTTCCCTCGACAGGCTTTACATGCCGCTCTATTGGGATTCTATCATCCAAAAAATGGAAAACATTTATTGTTTAAGGTAAATTTGCCTGATGATATGGCGATGCTTCTAAAAAAATTGCAAAAATAAAAAAGCCTGTAAAAAACACAGGCCCTTTATAAAACTTAATAAATATCCTTAACCCTGACGCGCTTTAAAGCGAGGATTCTTCTTATTAATAATGCGAACACGTCTTTTCCTGATAACAACAATGCAGTTCTTATCTCTTGTCTTCGCTGACTTTAGGGAGTTACGGACTCTCATTTTAACCTCTTCTCAACCGACAACCGGAATATAATTTTTATTAGGGGGCGAATGCTAATATCTTTTATCCTTAATGTCAATAAGATTTCTTTGTCTTTCGTTAATTTTAAGGTGTTTATATTAGATAAAACCAAACCTTTGTGCGCTTACAACTGCTTGTGTCCTATTGTCTACACCTAGATTCCTTAAAAGTGCATTTATATGTAATTTGACGGTCGCTTCTGAAACACTCATTTCATAAGCAATTTGTTTGTTTGAAAGACCTTTGCCTAAATGTCCTAAAACCTCTACTTGACGATGAGTAAGAACTTTACCATCTGGTAGTCGGCACTCTAAAGGATTAGTCTTTATATTGCTGGATTTTAAAAATGCTGGAGGAATGTATAAACAATCATGAATCATTAATTGCAAAGCACTTAAAAATATCGCTACATCATATCGTCTGGGTATGTAGCCATAACAACCAGATTCTAAAACATAATTTATAATATCTTTATCTTCTATATCAGAGGTAAATACTATTTTAGAATTTTTAGCGTTGCTTAAAATACTCTTTAAAAGATGACGCCATTCTGATCCTAACATTTCAAAACTTAATAAAATAAAATCAAAATTATTATTTTTGGCTATTAAAGAAAAAACATTATGAAGATTGTCTGTTTCTATTAAATTAATGGAGTTATCCATTTGTTTTATTTGAGAACATATTTTTTTACGAAATGTATTGTTATCTTCTGCTAGTAAAATGTTCATTGAAAAACTCCATTAAAGGTATGAATATAATATACTATAAGTAGAAATTAATTTATTTTCTTCAATTCATCATATACAGATTGCATTTTCTTGCAACGCTTTATTTTTTATGCGTTAATTCATAAAAAAATTGCATTTTGCAATAAATATTGTTGCAAAATGGCAGATTCCTTTAGATATTAAGGTTATAACTAAATGGACAAAGAATAAAAATCCTATCCTTTTTATCTAGTTTATTTTGTAAAAGCGAAAAAAAACGCAAAATAAATAAACCTAAATAAACTAAAAAAAGAATTTTTTTGGTTTTAAATTTAATATATAAAACAAACTTGAGGGAGGAGTGAAAATGAATATTTCTAAAACTCTACAAGATCAAAGTATAATACTCTATATTGAGGGAAGAATAGATACTCTTTCTGCACCTGAATTAGAGGATTATTTACGCAGTATCTTGAAAAAAGATAATACTCAAATAGTTGTTGATTTTGCAAAAGTAGATTATATATCAAGTGCTGGTTTACGAACTTTTCTAATTATCAAAAAGTTAGCAGAAGCTAAAAATAAAAAGCTTATTTTGCAAAATATGAATCAAAGAGTTAAACAAGTGTTTGATATTACAGGATTTACTTCTATGTTTGAGGTGCTTTAGCTTATGCCTTCTTCTTTGACTATAGATGCTCATAAGCAGGAAATAAATAAAGCTATCGTCTTTTTAAAAGATTATGTTGATACCGCTAATTTATCTCATAATCTTTTTTGTTTGTTTGCTGTTTCTTTAGATGAAATCTTATCAAATATTATTAATTATGCCTTTGATGACAAAAAAAAACATACAATTAAAATAGATTTGAATTTTGAAAATAAAAAACTAACTGCAACTATAATAGATAATGGAAAAGCTTTTAATCCTTTATTATTTCCTTCTCCTTGTTTATCTCTTCCTTTGTCTGAACGATCTCCCGGAGGGCTCGGAATCCATATCGTCAAAAATATTATGGATTCTGTTTCCTATGAAAGAAATGAAAATAAAAATATCTTAACTTTAGTAAAGGTTGATGACTAATGAAAATTACTACGCGTCTTATTTTGTTGTTAATCGGTAGTATAGGACTAGTTTATACTATTTTTCAGTTCTATGTCTCTTTCTATTATTCTGAGGTTATTAAAAACCAATTACAAAATGAATCCGAACTCTTAACTACTTTAGTGGTGCGACAAATTGAAAATATGCAACAAAGTACAGAAAGAAGTGTTGCTAGTTTCGTAAGAGCTATTGAAGTTTTTAATCCTTCAGAAAATAAAATATATCAATATATGGAAGACGCTTTGGAAACTGCAGAAGGAAATATATATGGTATGGCTTTTGCCTATCCTCCAAAAACCAAAATTGCTTCTCCTTATGTGTATGTGAAAGATAATAAGATAATTCGTATGAATTTAGCTGATCATTATAAATATTATGAGTGGCAATGGTTTACTGCTCCTGTGGCGGAAAAAAAACCTGTTTGGTCTTTACCTTATTATGATCAATATGCTGGAAAAGAATTAATGACTACTTACTCCTATCCAATATATGAAAAAAATTCCTTAATAGGAGTCTTAACCGCAGATGTTTCCTTAACTTGGCTTAAAGATTATTTGGAACTTATTTCTCATAATAATGAGTATATTTTTATCCTGGCAAATGATAACGGTGTTTATATATCTTATCCTAAAAGTGAAAAAATAGGCTCTAGCATTATTACCGAAACAAAAAATCCTCAGATCAAAAAAATTGCTGAAAAAATGTTAAAAGGTCAGACGGGAACAGATTCTTTCTCTCGAGATGGTGATGACTTCTATGTTAATTATACAACAATTCCTTCGGTTAATTGGTCTATAGGTGTGGTTTTTAATGCTGATAAGGCATCTAATCTTATTCGTGGCTTGGAAGTTAAAAGTTTAGCTATTTTATTAATCGGGCTGCTGTTTATTTTAATCCTGATTATTTTAGTATCTCATTCTATTACAGCTCCTATCTTAAAACTTTCGGATTATGTCGTTCGAGTCGGAAAAGGAGAATTAGCTGATACTGTACCTATAGCTAAAGGTAAAGATGAAATAGCTATCTTAGCTAGAAGCTTTGCTAAAATGCAAAAAGAACTAGCTCAATATATTAAAGCTCTTAAAGTAAGTGTCGCAGAAAAAGAACGGATAAATAGCGAATTACGTCTTGCTCGGGATATCCAAAAAAGTTTCTTGCCTCATAAAGATGAAAAAAATATTGATCCTCGTTTCGATATTGACGCAACTTTAAAACCAGCAAGAGAAGTAGGCGGAGACCTCTATGATTTCTTTATGATAGATAAAGAAAATGTATGCGTGGTTATTGGTGATGTGGCGGATAAAGGTGTGCCTGCTTCTAT
>CALXRE010000069.1 GCA_944390645.1 uncultured Alphaproteobacteria bacterium
TGAACCAAAATATTTAATTAAATTATAAAAAGTAATAGGTCCTACGTTTTCGCTACGTATTAACCGTAGATAATCAATCTTTTCTGATATGGATACTGACTTTATCAATGTTTAGAATCTCCTATCTTACTTTCTGTACCTTGATAAATGCGAATAATATTAGCTTTATGCCTTATTAAAGATAAAAGAAATAAAAATATAAAAAATCCAACAGAAGCTAAGCTATTAAAGAAAAAAGCGTAAATAGGAGCAAAAAATAGAGCTGTTAACGCTGCTAAAGATGAATAACGAAATATTAACGCCATTAATAACCACGTAACGCAAGTTAATAAACCAATAAAAGGGGTAGTTACTAAAATAACTCCTAAACTAGAGGCTACTCCTTTGCCTCCTTTAAATTTAAGCCAAATCGGAAAATTATGCCCCAAAACTCCTGCTGTACCTGCTAATAAACCAGATAGTTGGATATAACCTTCTGGAGCAAAATACATACCTAAACCTGCTGCTAATGCTGCTTTCCCACTATCACAAACAAGGGTTAAAAAAGCTAAATCTTTCCTCCCTGTGCGTAAAACATTCGTTGCTCCTATATTCCCTGAACCTACTTTCCTTATATCTCCTAAACCTGCAAAACGCGTGAACAAAAGACCAAAAGGTATTGATCCTAAAAAATAACCACAAAGTGTGCATAAAAATAAAAATGTAATTATAGATATGGACATTCTTTATCCTCTAATTTATTAAGTGCCATTACTAAAACTTCTGAACCTGCATCTTCAAAATTACAACCTTCTACAAGCATATATTTCCATAAACGAGATCCTTCGCAAGAATTAAATAGACCCATCATATGTTTTGCTATCTTTTTTATGGTATTTCCTCCTTCATTTATTGTTCTATCCGCATAATCTATCATATCTTCAACTACCTTAGTCCGAGAGGGAACAGGGTACTTCTTTCCAAAAATCTTCTCATCTGCTTCTATCATCATGTATGGGTTCGAATATACTGTCTTTCCTATCAATGTTCCGTCAACTTTCTCTAGATGAATTAATGCCGATGAAAAATTTTTTATATCTCCATAGGTAACAAATTTAATCTCGGGATGTAATCTTTTTAATTGATATACCATGTCATGTCTTATTTTATTTTGTTTGGAAAGACTTCCTGGCTCCATCTTTAAATGATTCCTTTTTATACTGATAACAAATTCTTTAACTCCTACTTCTGAAACTAATCTTATAAATCTCTTCAGCTTTAAAGTTTCATCTTCACTAAAGTTATCTCCTACTAATGATATTTCTATGTTTATACTAACAGGTATCTTTACTGATTTCACTATAGCTGAAGCACATCTACAACTAATTTCTGGATCTGGAATTATACTAACACAAAAATTCCCTGCTCCAATCCTCTCTAACGGAGAAAAAGATTTTATATGAATGCTATCATAACCATATCCTTCTCCTATAATCGAAGCTTCTTTCATCGCTTTTGGATCTTGCCCCCTTAAAAAAAGAGAAAGAGGGTGCTCTTCTGGATTATACTTTAATATCTCATCCCTTAAGCTTTTTTCTAATAGATCTTTAGCTAAAATAGGTTCTGTATAAAGATGTGTTTCTTTACTCATTAAACGAATCATAAATCTAAAATGTCGATCCGTTATTCCTTCAATAGGCGTTATGCCAAATCTCATTTTTTTATCTTTCCTTTATCTTGACAAACGCTCATGAATTAAATTTAAAAATCCATCTATGTTTACTTCTTTTATCCATAGTATCTTCTGTTCTTCTTGAGAAATTTTTTCTCTGTTGGATGATAAACCATAAACAGATAAATCTTCATATTTTCCTCCAAATAAAGCAGGGCGAAGAATACAACCAATAACTATTGGATTATAAAGAATTAAATAACCTTCATCATTTTTTTCTATTTCTTCTCTTATTCTGTTTGATAAACAATTACCACTTTTTGCTTGTAAAGCTTCAATAATTAATAGATCAGAAGATGTCATTTTAACACTATTTCTTAAGTCTTTAGAAATAATCGTCATTTTCCCTTGTGTATAAAGAAATGTTTCTTTTAAATAGGGAATTATCGCTTCTTCTGTAACAATATATTGTTTTGCAATGTTTTTTTTAAGTGGAGCATCTTTCAATATTTGATAGATATCTTCAAAATCTCCCAACGATGCTATATATAATCTATCAGAATATTCTTCCGTTGATGCCTTAATAAAATCTTTAGCTTGTTTATGTGTGTAAATAGGAATTTTCTTACCAGATAAAAAGCATAACTCTTCTAAAAAAGAATGGTTACTTTCTTTTGTTGATGTGATACCTACAACTTCAATTTCTGGAGATGATAAGGCAATATAAATAGATAGGGAACTTTCTATGGTATTGTCAGCGTTGATAAGGACTTTTTTGGATGAAATTTCCATGATATAATCCATTAAATAGTAATTAAGGTATTCATATTTTAAATATTTATCATAAACTAGCAATTAAATGATATAAACTTTTAAATATTTTTTAGTTTTTTAAAAAATTTAGGTAGCAATATATTAAAGCTTAAGGTAAAATTATAAGTAGATTTATTATTATTTGGAGGACTTAAAATGAGTATTGAAAAACATTTAGAAGCATTAAAAGCCAAGCATGAAGCTTTAGATATTGAGATTGAACAAGAAGGGAATCGTCCTCTACCAGATCAAACATTAATTTCTACTTTAAAAAAACAAAAGTTGAAAATTAAAGAAGAGATAGAGCAAATTACAGCTAAAGAATAAGATTTATTAAAATAAAAAGCGGAGGGAAGGGCTCCGCTTTTTTATTGCTGAGCACTACTATACACTAAAGTAGATCCAGCTTGAGTAGAATCTCCCTCTCTCCAACAAGATCCCATCCCACAATAATTTTGTTGGCTTTGGTTTTGTTCTCCACAAGTGGTTAAATATCCTTTTCCGTTGCATTTTCCTGAGGTATCTTCGCTATAGCGGCAGTATCCGCAAACTCCCTGATAACCGCCTCCGCCTGATCTATGACAAACACCATTCTTATTGCATCCACTTCCTGTTCCTCCTCCTGCGGCAACTAATACAGAGTTATTGATAAAGATTACAACTCCATCACCTCCTGTACAACCCCACCAACCTCCTGCAGGATTCCAACCTCCTTCGTAAATAGTTGCTTTGATTATACTTCCTTTGTTTAAGTAAGCTCTTGTACAATATTGACTACCATAAGTTGTTTTATGAGTACCTTGTAAATAATCAATACAAGAAGATTTTCCCATGGCGCATACATTGTAATAACCGGAACAAGGTAGCGTATAAGGTGTTGTTAAATTTCTAGATAAAGTTTGTCCTGGAACTAATTGACAACATGAACAAGTTTGTTTACTTCCAGAAGAAGCTGTCGTAATAATATTGGAAGTAGAACATTTAGCTGAGCTTAAAGAAGTTATGCTTGAACAACTACGGTTTATATTGTTGTTCCAACCATATCGACAAGCTGCGGAAGCGGCGTTATTAGATGAGTTGCACAAATTCACCACTTCTAGACTTGTCGCTATTCTATTCCCTGTAAATGCACATGGT
>CALXRE010000070.1 GCA_944390645.1 uncultured Alphaproteobacteria bacterium
CATAGATAATGCTAATGTTCAAGAAATAATCCCCAAAATATCTAGACCTATCTTAACTTACGGTCTTAATCGACAAGCTGATCTATCCGCTCTTAATATCAAAACAAAAGATGGAGATATCTCTTTCGATGTTGCTTTGAAAGATCGAAAAAACGGTAATATCGAAATTATTAAAAACTTCCATATACCTCTATATGGCGAACATAATGTTAAAAATGCTTTAGCTGCTATCGGTGTAGCTTTACAACTCAATATTGATATCAATGATATTAAAAAAGCCTTAGCTTCCTTTGCTGGAGTTAAACGACGCTTCACTACCGTAGCTAAAATCTCAGATGTGACTATCATCGATGATTACGCTCATCACCCTGTCGAAATAGCTGCTGTACTAAAAGGGGCTCAAGACGTTGGAAAAGGAAAAATAATCGCTGTATTCCAACCTCATCGATTTTCTAGAGTCCAAAACTTGTTTAACGGATTTTGTACTTGTTTCAATGATGCGGAAACCGTCTTTGTAATGGATGTATATTCTGCTGGAGAAGACCCTATTGAAGAAATAAATAAGGAAAATATCGCCAGTGGAATCATAAAATGCGGACATAGACATGTCGTTTGCGTAGAAAAAATTGATGATTTGCCTCAACTAATTGCTGCCGAAGCAAGTCCTGGAGACTTCGTTATTTTCCTGGGCGCTGGAAATATATCAACTATTGCTAACAAAATACCTAAAAAATTAGAACCCTTGTTGAAAGCTAAACTGGAGGGTAAAAATGTTCTTTGATTTCCTTTCTAGCTTTTTTTATAAAAAACCTCAAACCCATCTGATGGATTTTATGCCTAATGTTAGAGGTGAGCTTAAAAAAGATTTCCCTTTAGCTAAACAAACTTGGTTCGGTGTCGGTGGACCTGCTGAAGTATTCTTTATACCTAAAGATAAAGATGATTTGGCTTTTTTCTTAAGTTCTATCCAAAATATTCCTCTAACTATATTAGGGTGTGGATCTAATGTTCTTATTAGAGATGGCGGAATTCCTGGTGTAGTCATTAAACTAGGAAAAGAATTCTCATACATAAAAGTTGACGGGAATGACATTATCTGTGGAGCTGCAACTCGTAATGGAGAAATAGCTAAAACTGCTCTAGATGCTGGACTAACTGGTCTTGAATTCTTAACGGGAATTCCTGGAAATATAGGTGGTTCAACTAAAATGAATGCAGGAGCTAATGGCTCAGATATATCTAAAATAATCAAAAGTGCTGTAATGATAGATAATTTCGGTATTCAACATATCCTTGGAAAAGATGATTTCATCTTCAATTATCGAGATACAACTATACCTATCGGTTGGATTTTTACAGAAATCACTTTGACTGGAATCCCAGAAGAAAAAACTAAAATTGCCGAAACTATGAATAATATCCGAGCTCAAAGATTAGAAACTCAACCAACTAATGTAAAAACTGCTGGCTCAACCTTCCGTAATCCCGAAGGCTTATCTGCTTGGAAATTAATTGATAAAGCTGGTTGCAGAGGAATGCATTTAGGTGGAGCTATGGTATCTGAAAAACATTGTAACTTCATTATTAATACTGGAAACGCAACTGCTAATGATATTGAACAACTTGGAGAAAATATCCGCTTAAAAGTTATGGAAACTAGTGGAATAGACCTTAAATGGGAAATTCGCAAAATGGGAGTTAAGGCTCCTGCTCAAAGCTCTTTTGGAGGACGTTAATATGTTTAATATTAAAGATAAAATAAAAATAACAATCCAAAAAAATCACGAAAAAATTATGAAAATACGCTTCCGAAGTTTGTGCTTCTTAGTATTCTCTTTGGCTGCTCTTTCCACTTACGGCGTTACATATCTTCTCACGGAAGCTGGAGAACATTTCATTTCTCAGATTAAAGCTGACGCAAGAAAAATTACTAATGACGCTGGTCTTACTTTAGCCGAAGTTTTTGTAAAAGGTCGAAATAGAACTTCTAAAGATGATATCTTAAATGCAATGGCTGTAAAAAAAGGTATGCCAATGATTGCTATTGACCTAGAAAATGCAAAGAAAAAACTAGAAGCTTTACCTTGGATAGAATCTGCTTCTATCGAAAGAAGAATGCCAAACCTTATCCATGTAAACATTATTGAAAAACAACCAATTGCTATATGGCAACAAAAAGGAAAATATTTCCCTGTTGATACAAATGGAAATATCATTAAAACTTCTATTAAAGGCTTAGAAAACTTACCTCTCGTTGTCGGAAAAAATGCTCCGCAAGCTACTCCTGAACTGATTAGTATCCTAAGCTCTCAACCCTTCCTTCTTAAAAGAACTAAAGCCGCTATTTTAATCGGCAAAAGACGCTGGGATGTTGTGCTAGATAATATAGAAAAAGGAATATCTATAAGCCTACCAGAAAATAATCCTATATCAGCTTGGGCTAGACTTGCTCAATTAGAAAAAAATCATGGACTTCTTAAGCGCAAATTAACCATGGTCGATTTAAGATTGCCTGATAAATTAACGGTACGCCTTGATGATAAACGAGGACAAACAATTTATGATCCTCAACGAAACATCAAAATACGACCAGGAATACAAGTTAACGGTAGAGACGCTTAAATATTTCAGGAGGAAAAGTTGCAGCGTAGTATAGTCCGAGACGGGTTGATCGCAGCTTTAGATATTGGAACAAGTAAAGTATGCTGCTTGATTGCTAGAGTAGATTCTCGTGGAGCTATGCGAATCATCGGAAGAGGTTTCCATAGAGCAAAAGGTATGAAAAATGGAGCAATAACTAACTTACTAGATGTAGAAACATCTATACGTAATGCCGTTGCTCTAGCTGAACAAAGTGCTGGAGAATCTATCAAATCCGTATTGGTTAATATAACTTCACAAACTATATCTTCGCAAACTCTTGAAGCGGAAATCCAATTATCTCCTTATCCTATCGGAAATTCTGATGTCAACAAACTCCTAAATCGAGCCTTAGGACAATTCAGCGCTGAAGATGAAGCTGTCATACATAGAATCCCTATAAACTATAGCATAGATGGTGATGATAATAAAATTGATCCAAGAGGTATGACTGGTGAAACTTTAGGCGTAAGACTTAATATTATTACCGCTAATTCTTCTTGTGTAAGAAATATAACTTCTGTCGTTGAAAGAAGCCATCTAGAAGTTGCCGCTATGGTTGCTTCTCCTTATGCTTCTGCTCTTTCTTGCTTG
>CALXRE010000071.1 GCA_944390645.1 uncultured Alphaproteobacteria bacterium
TGTTTAGGTAAATCGACTTATGCAAGATGTGGTATTATAGTTAATGTCACACCATTAGAGCCAGAATGGGAAGGTCATGTTACGTTAGAATTTTCAAATACAACCCCCCTTCCCGCTAAGATTTATGCTGGAGAAGGAGTTGCTCAATTTATTTTCTTAAAAGCAGATTCTATTTGTGAGACCTCATACAAGGATCGTGCAGGTAAATATCAAGGACAAATAGGTGTAACTTTACCTAAACTTTAAAGGTTAACTATGGATAAGATTGTTATCAAAGGAGGACATCCCCTTTTTGGCACGGTAAAAATAAGTGGATCAAAGAATTCTTCCTTACCTATTATTACATCTACATTACTTACAGATAATGTTTTATCCCTTCATAACGTTCCTAATTTATCTGACATTAGGACTTTACATAAAATTTTAGCTAGTTTAGGAGTAAAAGTATCTCAGAAATCTTTACACACTTGGGAATATCAAGCAGACACGATAAACTCTTTTACTGCGGCATATGACTTAGTTAAGACTATGAGAGCTTCATTTTTAGTTTTAGGACCGCTTCTTACGCGTTTTGGGGAATGCAAGGTGGCATTACCTGGAGGCTGCGCTATAGGAGTAAGGCCAGTAAATTTTCATCTTGAAGCATTAAGTTTAATGGGAGCAGATATAGAAATAAAAGATGGTTATGTATATGCTTCAACGAAGAGTAAGCGTTTAAAAGGAGCAGAAATTACCTTTTCTAGAGTCAGTGTAGGAGCAACAGAAAATACACTTATGGCTGCAACTTTAGCAGAAGGGAAGACAATTATTCATAACGCTGCAATGGAACCAGAAATAGATGATTTAGCAAATTGTTTAGTATCTATGGGAGCAGACATTACTGGCATAGGAAGTAATTGTTTGACAATCAATGGAGTAGATTCTTTACACGGAGCCACTCATTCTATAATTCCCGATAGAATAGAGAGTATAACTTATGCGATTGCCGCAGCGATCACTAGAGGAAGAATAGATATTATAGATACTCGTGTTGAGCATATAACTTCTGTTATTGAAGTTTTAAAAGCTATGGGGGTTGATATTAAAGAAATTACAGGAGGTTTTTCCTGTTCAGGAGAAGGAAATAATATAAAAGGAATAGATATAGTTACCTCTCCCTACCCTGGTTTTCCAACAGATGCTCAAGCGCAAATAATGGCATTAATGTTAACGGCCAAAGGAGCATCTAACATTAATGAAACTATTTTTGAGAATCGTTTTATGCATGTACCAGAGATGCAACGTATGAATGGAGATATAATTTTAACCGATGCTTTTTCAGTGAAAGTTATGGGTTCTTCAGAGTTACATGGAGCTCCAGTAATGGCTAGTGATTTAAGGGCATCAGCTGGATTAATTTTAGCCGCATTAGCAGCTAAGGGAGAAAGTATTATCGATAGAGTTTACCATCTTGACCGAGGTTATGAAGACATAGAAACAAAGCTTTCCTCTTGTGGTGCAGACATATATCGTTATAAAGATACACCTAAGGAATAATATATAAAGATGGATTCATTAATTACATTTAATAACGATTTTATTATTATTGTTGTTCTTTTATTAAGTGTAGGTATTTTTGCAGGTTTAATTGCAGGAATGTTTGGTATTGGAGGAGGAGTAGTTATTGTTCCCGCATTATATTATCTTGCGCCTTTTATTGGTTTTCAAGGCGAGCATGAAATGCAAATTATTATGGGGACAACGTTAGCGAGTATTATTTTTACAGGTATATCATCTTCTTACTCACATTTAAAATATAAGGAAGTATCTTGGGATGTAATAAAGCTATGGGCTCCAGGCATGTTAATAGGCTCTTTTTTTGGTGCATATTTAAATACCATTGCTAAGGGAGAAGTTTTAACGACTATTTTTGCTATATTTTGTATTTTAATAGGCATTAAAATGTTTTTTTCTGTAAACAGCAAAGCTTTTTTTAATAAGCTACCAGGCTTTTGGGTGAATCAAGGAATATCATCATTTATAGGAGCATTTAGTGCCATGATGGGAGTAGGCGGAGGAACATTAACAGTTCCTGCATTAAGTTTTTTTTCCTATTCAATGAAGCAAGCAGCAGGAACAGCTTCTCTTTTAGGAAGCATAGTAGCTTTATCTGGTAGTATAAGTTATATTTTATCAGGTTATGCTATACTAGATTTACCAGCCCACAGTTTTGGGTATGTTAATTATTTAGCTTTATTTTTAATAGTTCCAACAACAATGATTTTTGCTCCATTAGGCACTTTACTAGCACATAGACTAAAAGATACTTTTTTAGAAAAGCTGTTTGCAGTTATTCTATGGATAAGTTCAATTAAGATGCTTTATAATATTATTTTTTAGGAAGAAGATTATGAATATTAACATTATTTATGCTCACCCCAATTCTAATAGTTTTAATCATGCGATAAAAGAAACAGTATTAAATACAAGTATGGAACTAGGTCATACGGTAACCGTTAGAGATTTATATAAGGAAGCTTTTTCTCCAATACTATCAGCAAAAGACTTAATGGATATAAGTAATGGAGTCTTTTCTAAGGATATTGCTTTAGAACAAGATTATATAAAAAGAGCTGATATGCTAATTTTTATATATCCGATATGGTGGGCATCTTTTCCCTCTATTTTAAAAGGCTATATTGATCGTGTATTATCTTTTGGTTTTGCCTATAATGACAAAGGTGGGCTTTTATCAAATAAGAAAGTTGTTTTTATTCAAACAATGGGAGCTCCAGAATCTGTATATGAAAATAATGGTTTAAAAGAAGCTATAAAATTAATTCAAAAAGAATCCATAGCAGATTTTACTGGTATGGATTTTGTTGGCTCATTATTTTTTGGAGAAGTTCCTACATCAAGTAGAGAACAATTAAGCAATAAGTTGTCAGAAATAAGAGAATTTATTAGCAAGATATAAAAAATTTTCCGTTATTTAATATACATGTTCTAATTCTAAGAATTTAACAAATTGTAGTAATCTTCCAACAGGGAGATCCTCTTCTCTATTAAAAGAGATTTCATTATATCCTCCGATGAATTGCAAAGTATTATGAATTGCTTTTCTTTCCTGTTTTTTAGGATGAAATAGGTTAGATGGGAAATCAAATTTTTTATTATCAAGTAGACGAACAGCTTCAGGAGCATATAACTTACAAGCCACAAAAGCTTCTGGAGTTACTTTTGGATAATATACTTGCTCTATTTTCATTCCCATATCAGGTAATTCAATAGTATCTCCTATATAGATTTTAGAGATCATTTTTTCATATACATAATGAATAAGGTT
>CALXRE010000072.1 GCA_944390645.1 uncultured Alphaproteobacteria bacterium
ACCAACCAGTTTTTTGACCATTTTTAATATCTATTAAAAATTTTATACCATTTTCTTTAACTTCTACGATAGGAGGTAAAGAACCAAATTCTAAATCATTTAGTGGGGTTAATCCCTCTAGGATTCTAGAAGAGTTTTCAGAACGGAATAAAATAGTTTTAGGGTTTATTAATTTTTTTAAAGCAATTACGATTTCATTTCTAAGTAGATCTGCGCCCGCAGTATTAAGTTGGCAAGAAACTATATCTCCGAATCTATCGATAATGATACCAGGTAGATTATCTCCTTCAGAATGGACTAAACGATAGAAATTACTACCTATCAATTTTTCTCTTAAGTCTAAAGATTTTTGCATACGTTTAAGTAAGAAAGAAGAATTTATAGGAATATCAGCTTCCGTAGAAAATTTTCTAAAAGAAATTAAAGAATGAGGATTAAAAGAACCAACTCCTAAGAAAGCACCTTTATCATCAAGAAGTTTTACCATAGTCCCAGGAGGAATATCTTTAAGATTTTTATCCATTTGTATTTCATTAGAAAACACCCAAGGATATCCATAACGAACTCTTTTAGAAGAACCAGGTAGCATTTTTATAGCCAAAGGGAAAATATTTATCATTTAGGATTTCTCTGCTTTTGTAATTAATATTATGTTATAAGGATGCAAAATAATTATTTTAAAGACAAGGGTAAACTTTATATAAAAATTAAGTTTGTTTTCTAAGCTCATTATTTTAAACTTCAAAAGAATGATGGAGGGACAATATGGGTGAAGAAGAAATAGAATATCAATCTGGATCAGTAATATATTCAGAAAAAGAAAGTGGGAATGCAGCTTTTTTAATTATTAGTGGTACAGTAGAGCTTTATCATAATGGAGATTTGATTACAGAATGTCGTCCAGGTGAATACTTTGGGGAAATAGAAGTAATGGACAACACAATCCGCCTTATGTCAGCGATAGCAAAGACAAAACTTTTAGTAAAAAAGATCAACAGGAATGATTTTATTACTTTATTAAAGATGGATGGAGATGCATCTATTAATGTAGTAAAAGGTATTTCAAAGAAGATGTTGCTTTTAAGTAAGCACGAAAGCAAATTAGCTTTTAAGAAAGAAAGCGTTTCTGACAATAATATAATAAAGAAACTTTCTCCTTCCCGTTCTTTGATAAAGAGAGATTTTGCTAAAGGAGAAAAAATAGAAAAAGGCGGGAAAAAGAATTCCTTTTTGAGTTTTTTATTTAGGAATAATTCTTATGAGCCTCCCATAAATGCCCCAACCGTTATTATTCCTGCGATAATAGGTGATGATGAGCATAATTATCAAGATTTTATAGCCTCTATAATAAAAGAACTAAATGGGATAAGGGTAAAAACATATGAACAAACTATGCCGACCAATGATATAAACAAAGCCTTTATGGTTGGTAATTCTTGGTTAAAAGACAAGCATGCAAATTTAGTTTTGTGGATAGAAAAAGAAAAGAACGCAGAAGCGATAACGATTAGATACATTCCAAGGAATATACATCACGATATTCCAGGTATGTTTAATATTTATAATAAATTAAGGCTAGCTACAGATTTTTCTACAGAAGAAAAAGAATTATTAAAAGGAGTAACCGTTGGTGCTATTCCCTCTCTTTCATATGAACAAAGTAAAATTTTAAAACATTTACTTCCAGAGAATTTAAGGAAACTTAATCCTCCAACATCTATAGCAGATAATTTATTTTGTTATGCAAAAGCACTAGCATCAGCTGGGAATTTTGACATAAAAAGTAATTTTTATCATCAAGCAGAAGAAAGTTATAGAGAATGTTTAGAATTATATAAAGAAAAAATATATCGCTCTGAAGTTTATTATCAACTAGGGCTTATTTATCAAACAAAAGGAGAAGTTATTAATGATTTAGAGATTTTATATAAATCAGCTTCTGCTTATGATGAAGCAATACAAAATGTTGATCGCCTAAACCACCCTAAGGAATGGGCATTATTTTATTTAAAATTAGGTAGTGTTTTATACAAGATAGCGCAACTTGGAAACGATAACGACACCTACGAACAAGCAATGAATGCTTATAAGAATTCTTTAGATATATACAATAAGAACTTTGAACCCCTGCGTTGTGCAGAAGCATTAAATGGTTTAGGTCTTACTATGCATGTTATGGCAGAGCATTTAAAGAATCAGGATCTTGCGAAGAATGCGGTAAAGCTTTACGTTTCGAGTTTAGAGATTCGTAATAAAGAAGAAGCACCTTTATTATGGTCTGCGACAAAGAATAATATGTCTTCGGCTCAATTTTTATTAGGTCGTCTTACAGGAGAACCAGAATATTACATAAATGCTATTAATGGTTTTAAAGAGGCATTAGATATGTATGAAAAGAGTAATTCTTATCGTATGGCGATGGTAACGACCAAGAATTTAAAAAGAGCAGAAGAAGAGTTTAGGAAAATAGGAGGTATTCCGGGTTTATCGAGATCAACAAAGATATCACTACCAGAACTGTTTATGGAAGAAGAGGAAGAAGAAAGCAAAAAAGATTCGCAATAGGTTAAATGAGTTAAGAAAAAGAATTTTTATTTAAGCTCTTTAGCAGAAAAAGGAATAGGATATCCACCTATTACATTAAGTAGGTTTAATTTCTTAGGATTTTTTGTACGCATTTTATCTAAACGTTCATCAGAGTTTTCGATATATCCAGAAACCTCTAATAAGAATGCCTGTGTTGAATTAGGAATATAATATTTATCAATAATATTTTTCACCTTAATTTTTTCTTCTTCAAAGAAGCTTTTAAGGTAACTTATACTGATAGGTTCCATAGTTTCTAGAACTAACAAAGAAATATCCTTACCTGTTTTTTCATATGGCATTTTAGCGATAGCATAAGCCTCTTTTCCCTCCCCTCTTCCTTCACCGACACCAGAGATAGGTAATTTTGCGACTACATGTAAATCGTTATCTTTGCGAGAAGCAAGAAGCCCAAGCCACCAAGGAGTATCATTTTCTATTCTAGTTACAGGGATAATTCCAACACTAGCTGCATTATTTTTTACATTATCTATTACTTCTCCAATTAAGCCACAATCTATAATTGGAGTGTATGCACCGAAAGTATCTCTAGCGATTTCAATATATCCAGCGCCTCTTTTAGGCATATATACAGCAACTTTAAAATTTCCCTGCAAGCGGATAAAAGCCCCCATCATTTCTAGCCACAAACGAACTAATACTTCTTTTGAGAATTCCCCATTATGTCGAGCAATGATTTTTCTAAGGATCTTCATTTGGCGAGCAGGATGAAATACTGGTAAAGAATTATCTTTTTTATATTTTCCTACCTTAATAACGATATTTTCCCTTTTCATGATCAAGTCATGAATTTGTTCATCGATTTTATCTATTTCATTTCTCAAATCATCTAAGTTCATTTGTTTATTATTTATATACCTTTCATCTATTATATATCTATAAATTTCTATGATAGATATATATATACGCTTAAAGAAATAAAGCAATAAGAGTTAAGGAAGAGCTATGTTTATATTTTTACTTTTAATTATTGCTACACTGGGACCAATGACATTAAATATGTTTTTACCAGCTCTTCCAGTTATTCAAGAAGATTTTGCCACTCCTCACAGTATTTTACAACTTTCTTTAAGCCTTGGAATTATTACATTTGCCTTAGGAACTTTTTTCAATGGTTTTCTATCGGATCGTATTGGAAGAAAACCAACGATGATTATTGGTTTATTATTACATATACTTGGCAATGTTATATGTGTTTTTTCACCTAGTATCTTTTGGTTTATTTTTGGTCGCGTAGTAATGAGTTACGGAGGCGCTGGAGTTGCCGTAGTTATTAGAGCCAGTATAAGCGATATTTATGGACCTAAAAAATCAGCGGTTATTTATGCCTGGCTTGCGATTGCGATGGTTTTTGCTCCTATGATAGCCCCAAGTATAGGAGGTTATATTACAGAATTTTTTAATTGGCGGATGATTTTTATTATTCTAACTGGAGCAGGTTTATTAGCTTTAGGTTGTACGATAAGAGGTATACCTGAAACTCGACATAAATCTATAAAAAAAGAATCCGTAATTAAAGATTTTTTTCTAGTTTTAAAACATAAGGAATGGTGGATTTATGCTTTTTTATGCGGTTTTGTTAATTCAGAATCCTTTGCTTTTGTATCAGGGATGCCTTATATAGCAGAGAGTATATTAAATATTTCACCTAGTATTTATGGATCTTGGCTAATTTTAACAGCTCTTGGATATCTTTTTGGGAATCTTATAAGTACGCGTTTAGCAAACTCTAGAAGTACTTTTTTTATGACTTTTTCAGGTGCGTTAATTTCTTTTTTTGGCGGGCTAATAATGTTATTGGCCTATTTTTTAGAATTAAAGTATCACTTTTTAATTTTTTTAGGTATGTCTGTAATTAATTTTGGGACAGGGATTACTCTTCCAAGCAGTATTTCAGCAGCAATAAACCTATCTGGAATACCAAGAGGAGCGAGTTCAGCGATGCAAGGTTTAGTTCAAAGTTTAATCCCTGCTATAGTAGTTCAATACATAGGTAGTAGTTATGATGGCAGTGCAAGCATAACTTTTTTTAGTATAATTGGGATTACGTTTTTCTGTGTTATTCTCAGCTTATCTGGAAAAAGTCTTAGTTCCAGCGGGTGAAACCGTAAAAGCGACTTCAGTTCCTGAAGTATCCCCATCGAGCTGAATTGTAGCGACTCTATTAGCATGTTTAAAAGTCATAACGCTCATTTGAGATCTAACTACCGTAATTTCCTGCCAACCGAATTTAGGCATTTCAGCCATATAGAAATCGAACAAGCCACCTTGACTATAAGGAGCCGTAAAGACGATTCGACCGCTCCAAGAGTTTTGTCCACCGAAGACAAGAGTTCTTTTTAAATCCATAACCGCTTGTTCTGGTATAGGTATATCACTAAATTGAGCGAAACTAGGTGGTATAGCTTTTGTTTCTCCAGTAACTTCATCAGTATTTTTAGATGAAGACATCAAAGGAGCGCCCGATGTACAAGCTACGGAACTAAAGATTATAGCTAGAGAAAATAAAAAAGTTAGTATTTTCATAAAAACCTTCCTTGCATAACGATTAGATAAGTTTATTTTATATATTATGATAAAACCACATATTATTGTTCTCGGCAATGAAAAAGGTGGCACCGGCAAATCGACGGTAGCCATGCATATTATTGTTCATTTATTGAGAGAAGGGAAAAAGGTTGCTTCATTAGATTTAGATGGTCGTCAAGGATCTTTAACAAAGTATATAAAGAATCGAGGATTATATGTAAAACAATTAGGAATATCACTTCCTATGCCAGAGCACTTAGCCGTTAGTCCATCTTCTTCATTTACTCCAGAGAATATTTCCGCAGATTTACAAGTTTTAGAAGATACCATTGAAGATTTAAAAAAGATTGCGAATTACATAGTTATAGACACTCCTGGTTCAGATAATTACCTAATGAGAGCAGGACACAACTATGCCGATACCTTAATTACCCCCATCAATGAAAGTTTAATAGACTTAGATGTTTTAGGTAATGTAGATCCATTTACACAAAAGATTTCATCACCAAGTCATTATTCACAAACGGTATGGGAAGCAAGGCAATATAGAGCTTCACATAGATTACAACCTTTACGTTGGTTTGTAATAAGGAATCGTCTTTCACATGTTGACAACCGGAATCGACATTTAATGGACAAAGTAATAAAGGAATTATCGAAAAGAGTAAGTTTTATTCCCTTACCAGGATTAGGAGAGAGAGTAATTTACAGAGAATTATTTTTAAAAGGTCTTACAATGCTTGATTTAAGGAAATCAGGTATTGATATGAATATAGGATTATCGCACATAGCCGCCCGCCGAGAAATAAAACAATTAATGGATACAATAGAAGAATGATATATGCTTTTTTAGGTGGTCTTGTTTTACTTTTAATGGTTATTGGTATAAGCAACACATATGATGCTTCGAAGCTTCCTTTTTTAAAGAAGGTTTTAAAAGTATTTATTATTCTTGCTTTAATATTTGGTTTAGTTTTTTTAGTTGTAACAGGTAGGCTTTCAGCTATTTACGCGATTTTAGGAGGACTAACAATCTGGTTAATTCGCCTATTACAATTAGGTATTTTATATAAAAATTTTAAAGAAGTCTTCAAGTTTAAGAAAAAAGTTTCTAAGGATAGCGATATGGATATTAAAGAGGCTTATGAGATATTAGGTTTAAAGCCAGGAGCTACGAAAGAAGAAATAAATAAAGCCTATAAAGATTTGATGTCAAAACTTCATCCAGATCATGGAGGGAACGAATATTTTGCGATGAGGTTAAATTTAGCTAAAGATATTTTACTAAAGAAAAAATAGCTTTAATAATGACATATCATATATTATCTAATAATGATTTTGCAGTAAGAATAGATTAAGGAGGGTCTGATGAACATTACGATGATAGGAACAGGATATGTAGGGCTAGTATCAGGTACATGTTTTGCAGATTTAGGTTTTTCCGTTATATGTGTTGATAAACTTCAAGAAAAAATAACATCTTTAAAAGAAGGAAAAATTCCCATTTATGAACCAGGACTTGAAGAACTTGTTAAGCAGAATATCAAAGAAGGTAGATTATTTTTTTCTACCGATTTAAAAGAAGCTGTTTCTAAATCAGATGTTATTTTTATAGCGGTTGGGACTCCGACTCGCAAAGAAGATGGAAGTGCCGATTTACAATATATTTATTCAGCGACCAAAGAGATAGCAGAAGCATTAACTGATAAATATACGATTATAGTAACGAAGTCGACAGTTCCAGTAGGAACAGGACGCAAGATTTTTCAACTAATCAAGGAAATTAACCCTCGAGCAAATTTTGACATAGTTTCTAATCCAGAATTTTTAAGAGAAGGATCAGCTCTTAATGATTTTATGCAACCAGATAGGATTGTAATAGGTTGTGAGACGGAGAGATCTAAAGAGGTTATGGAGAATATTTATAAAAGATTATCATCCCAAGGTATACCAGTAGTTTATACGAACATAGAGACGGCAGAGCTTATAAAATATGCATCGAACACTTTTTTAGCAATGAAAGTAACTTTTATAAACGAGATATCAGATTTATGTGAGAAATGTGGAGCAAACATAAAGAAAGTATCCGAAGGGATTGGTTTAGATAAGAGAATAGGCAATAAATTTTTACAAGCGGGACCAGGTTATGGAGGATCATGTTTTCCAAAAGACACAAAAGCGTTAGTTCATATATCAAAAGAATATGGTTCTCCCATTCGATTAGCAGAGACAATAGTAGATATAAATGAAAAGAGAAAAAAGAATATGGCAGAACGTATAATTTGTGCCTGTGGAGGTAACGTATCAGGAAAGACGATATGTATTTTAGGTATTACCTTTAAACCCAACACAGATGATATGAGAAATTCTCCATCTTTAGATATTATTCCTATTTTAATAAACAAAGGTGCAGATATTAAAGTTTATGATCCTAAAGGTAAGAAAGAAGGAGAGAAAATTTTTCCCGACATAGAATGGTGTAATAGCTCCATTGAAGCTATTAGATCTGCAGATGCTTTGGTTATATTGACAGAATGGAATGAATTTAGTTCTTTAACTCCAGAGGTATTTAAAGAGAATATGCGAGGCAACATAATAATAGATCTTCGCAATATTTTTGAGCCTAGCAAAATAGAAAGAGCAGGATTTAAGTATTATTCTATAGGCAGATAAATTCATTAAGAATGAGGTTTAATTAGCAATGTTTATAAAAACGGTTTCAAGCAATCCTTTTCAAGATCAAAGACCTGGGACATCAGGGTTACGAAAAAGAGTTAAAGTTTTTCAAGAGAAGAATTATTTAGAGAATTATATACAAGCGATATTTGATTCTTTATCTGGAGTAACAGGCAAGACGTTAGTTTTAGGTGGAGATGGACGTTATTTTAATGAAATAGCGATACAAAAGATAATTAAGATGGCTTTAGCGAATGGTTTTGGACGAATAATGGTAGCCAAGGATGGTATTTTATCCACCCCAGCAGCATCTTGTGTTATTCGCAAGTACAAAGCTTTTGGCGGTATAATTCTTTCAGCCAGCCACAATCCAGGAGGAGAAGAAGGTGATTTTGGGATAAAATATAATATTTCAAATGGGGGTCCAGCTCCTGAGAGTTTAACAGAAGCGATATATTTAAGGAGCAAGACGATCAGTAGTTATAAGATAGCTGATATTCCTGACATAGATTTATCCGTATTAGGAGAAATTCGCTTTGGAGATTTAGTTGTAGAAGTTTTTGACGGAATTAATGATTACGTAGATCTTATGAAGACACTATTTAATTTTTCAGATTTACGTAAGCTTTTTGCTTCAGATTTTAAGATGCGTTACGATGCAATGAATGCGGTTACAGGTCCCTATGCACACCGTATTTTTGAAGAAGAGCTTGGAGCAAAAGAAGGAACCGTAATAAATTGGAAGCCACTTCCAGATTTTGGAGGGAAGCATCCCGATCCCAATCTTACATATGCAAAAGATTTAGTTGATTATATGTTTAGCGAAGGTGCTGCTGATTTTGGAGCAGCGTCTGACGGGGATGGAGATCGTAATATGATTTTAGGAAATCATTTTTATGTTAATCCCAGTGATAGTTTAGCAGTTATTTGTGCAAATTATAAAGCGGTTAAAGGTTATTCCTCAGGGATTTTAGGGATAGCTCGTTCGATGCCGACAAGTCAAGCAGCAAATAAAGTAGCCGATTTTTTAGGAATAGATTGTTATGAGACACCTACGGGATGGAAATTTTTTGGGAATTTAATGGATGGTAATAAAGTAACCATTTGTGGAGAAGAAAGCTTTGGTACAGGTTCTAATCATGTAAGAGAGAAAGATGGTTTATGGGCGATTTTATTTTGGCTTAATATTATAGCTAATACAAAAAAATCCGTATCAGAGATAGTAAAAGATCATTGGATTAAGTTTGGTCGTAATTATTATTCTCGCCATGATTACGAGAATATAGATACAGATGTTGCGAATGCTTTAATGGATCATATTCGAGAGCAATTTTCTTCTTTAGGAGGTAAAGAGTTTGGAGAATATATGGTATCTACAGCAGATGACTTTAACTACATTGATTCAATAGATGGTAGTGAGACGAGCAAACAAGGTATAAGGATTATATTTACTAATGGCTCAAGGATAATTTACCGTTTATCAGGGACAGGGACTAAAGGATCTACTTTAAGAATTTATATAGAAAAGTATGAATCAGAAATTTCAAAACAATCACAAGATACCCAAGTAGCACTTTCTGATTTAATAAAGATAGCAGATGATATAGGAGAAATTATAAAACGTACGGGTATGAAGCAGCCGACAGTAATCACCTAAATAATAATAAAATATTTTAGATATTTTTTATTTTTATTTTGCTGATTGAAATTATTTTTTAATAAGTTTGTAACTTTTATTATTCCAGAAAAGATGATAGAGTATAAATATTGGTAAGTTTTTGGAGTTAATGCAAATATGAATAAGATTTCAGCAAAGTGCTTAAGTTTTATGGCAATAGCCATATTTACAATAGTTATTACCGTTCCTGCATTAGCGCAGCAAAATCAAACGCAAGCAGTAGCATATTATCCATTAACAATAGCTACAGTAAATCCAACCACAGGTGCTCAACAGATGCATACGATATATGTTCCCATGCAAAGTATGCTTCAAGTTCCAGCATCTAATTCATCACCTGGGGGACAATACCAACAAGTTCAACCTACACCTTTACCAGCCAATCCATGGGCTGTTCAAAATCAATATCCAGTTGCGGTTTCAACTCAAAACAACAACCCGCAAAATGTACCATTAAGAGATACACCTTTGCCACAATTTGTTGGTCAAAACACAACTTATAATACAGCGATGGGGCAAGAAATGATTGCCCCTGAAATAAACAAAACTAATATGCTATTAATGACGGATCATTTAAGGAAGCTTGGTTATATTGTACCAGATTCTTTAGATGAAGCTATTCGTACAGCCCCAGAAAAAACACGTTTAGCATTAGTACAATCTACTAGATGGATTCAAAAAGGAGGGGATGCAAATTCTTCTCCTATTCTTGAAGCCATAGGAAAGATCAGCAGAGACTTAGAGAACAATTACGGTTTTTCGTTTGAGAATATCTTAGATAATTCGATGAGGATCTTGGATTCTAAGTAATATTTTTTTAGATAATACATTCAAAGGAAGTAAAGGCATATGTCTAAACTACCTGTTTTTGTTATGGTTAGAACTCAATTAGCGTCGAACATTGGAGCATCAGCAAGAGCCATGATGAATTTTGGCATCCAAGAGCTTAGATTAGTTTCGCCTAGAGAGGATTGGTTATCATCAGAAGCAAGAAGTATGGCAGCAGGAGCAGATAAGATATTAGAAGAAGCCAAAGTTTTTAACGATTTATCATCTGCGGTTTCTGATTTACAATATGTTTACGCTACTAGTGCTCGCCGTAGAGATATGATTTATGAGATTTCTAATGCAGAAGAAGGAGCTATAAAGCTTACACAGCAAATATTAGCTGGAGTTAAATGTGGCGTTTTGTTTGGACCAGAACGTACAGGTCTTTTGAATGATGAACTAATGTTTGCAGATTCAGTTATAGAAGTACCCTTAAACCCAGAGCACTCTTCTTTAAATGTTTCCCAAGCTGTTTTATTGATAGGATACGAATACTTTAAACATAATAATCAAAATAGAAATAATGAAAATAACATATTGAACTCAAGAGTTGCAGAAAAGAAAGATCTGATTATTTTTTTTAATCATTTAGAAAGCGAATTAGATAAAGCTGGATATTTTTCAATTCCAGAAAAGCGTCCAAAGATGCTTCGTAATTTAAAGAACATTTTTATTAGAAGTCATTTATCACAACAAGAAATCAATACATTGCATGGAGTTATCAACGATCTGGTTAGATTAGGATTGCACCGAGATAATCTTTACGATAATCTTTTTCAAAATATAGATAGAAAGAAAAATAAAAAAGAGGTTTAAAATATGGAAAAGAAAGTACTCGTAGCAGAAGTTGAAGAAGATGAAAGGAAACTTTTATCAGATCTTTTAAAAGATCTTGGCTATGAAACGATTCAAACTAATGATCTTCAAAACGTAAGTTCTTTATCGTTATCAAGCAAACCTGATTTAATAATACTAAGCGATAAAGAGCAAGGTAATAGACTTACAGATACAATAAAAGCACTAAAAGAAGGAGATAGTAATTTAATTCCATTACTAGTAGTACTATCTAAAGAAGAAAGTTCACAAAGAGACGCTTTAAGGAAAATAGGGATTGAAGATTTTATATTTCGCCCTTATTCGATAGTATCCTTTTTAAATAAGATAAAAGAGATGTTGAGTGAATAATGAAAAATCCCCTTTTGGGGATTTTTTAATATTAACTAGCTTAATTTAGTTTCTTTAAATTCAACATGCTTACGAACTTTTGGATCATATTTTTTCAAGACCATTTTTTCTGTTATTGTACGAGGATTTTTTTTTGTAACATAGAAATAACCAGTTCCGGCAGTACTTTCTAGTTTAATTTGAATAACCGTAGGTTTAGCCATAATTTTATCCTATTCTTATTAAGGTTGTAAAAAACTTTGCACATTGTATTTATTTTTCGATTAATGTCAAGATTAAAGGTTAGATAAAAATTTTAAGTATATATAAAAAACAAGCTCTTCAAATAAAGAGCTTGTTTAATTTTAAACCTATAAGAAGAGGTTAAAAACCCATTATAATACGACGTTTACGCTCCAACTTACGAGAGCGACGAATGGATTCAGATTTTTCTCTTGCTTTTTTTTCGGAAGGTTTTTCGTAACTACGACGAAGTTTCATTTCCCGAAAAACGCCTTCGCGCTGCATTTTCTTTTTCAGAGCTTTCAGCGCCTGATCGACGTTATTATCACGAACCACTACCTGTACTATTTTAATCCCCTCCTCACATAGGTATCTAGAGTTAATAAATGCTCAAACGGCAATAAGCCATTTAAGCTTAATAATATAATAATAAAATAATTATTTTGTTTGTAAAGTTTTTTTTACTTATAGCGAGCAAGAAAGAATATTTTAAGTTTTTTTGAAGAAGCAAGAATAGAAATGGCATGATACTTGCGTAAGTAATAGAAATAGTGTAAACAAGGAGGTATGATGTACCGTATATTGTTATTATGCGTTTTAAGTTTATTTCCGCTTTTTTCATTATCAGCGAAAGAATCTAGCCCTACCCTTTCTGATACAGAGATTTGCCTTTACTACACATCATTACAAGAGAAGAGATTTGGAATAAAAGAAAATTTATTATCTACAATAGCATTAGTAGAGACAGGCAGATATAATCCTGATCATTCATTAGGAGTTAATCCTTGGCCATGGACAGTAACATCAATTAAAGGTAGCGCTTACCATAAGAGTAAGAAAGAAGCTATATCGAAAATTAAAAGTTTAATATCTGAAGGAGTAAAGAGTATAGACGTTGGGTGCATGCAAATTAATCTTAAGTTTCATGGAGAAGCATTTTCCTCCATAGAGGATGCATTAGATCCAGAAAAGAACACAGCCTATGCAGCCTCTTATTTAAAGCGTTTATACCGCAGTACAGGCTCTTGGGGTAAGGCAGCGACCACCTATCATTCAGGGAATCAAGACAAAGCATTAAAATATGAAGAGAAGTTAATATCAGCCTGGAGAAAGCTTAATAATTACAAACAAGCAGAAAAAGTAGCAAAGAAGGGAGCTAATCCAGTAATTTCAGATAAGAAAACATCTCCAGTTAAAATAGCTAAGATTGAACCAACTTCTTATACAGATAAAGAAAAGGAAGCAAAGCTTTTTGCTTTAAAATGGAGAGAACAAAAGATGGAAGAATACATAAAGAAAAAACAAATAGCTAATGGTATAATTACTTCAGATCTTTAGCTTCGAAGCTTCCTTTTTCATTTTGCTGCCAATAAAAGATTTCCGCATTTGCTTTTTTAGCCTTTGCCCAAGCATTTCGAGCAGAGATTAATTCATCATTAGATTTTGCATTAAATATAATTAAAATTCTTTTAAAGGGATTATTCTCAAAATCAATAGTTTCAGAATCTAAGAGGATTAGAATAGAAGCATTATTTAGATTTTCTTGATTAGTTGTTATCCAAATAGGTTGTTCAGTTGGATTTCCATCTTTTTGAGAAGCATGAGGGAGCCAAGAATTATTATCATAAGTCCATAACAAAGTATTAATGTATTCAGCTCTTTCTGTAGAAGGAACTTTAACGATAGCTCTTTCAGAAGAGGCATATACCTTTTCAAGGATTAGAGGTAAAGCTTTTTCTAGGGACCATTTTTGCAAGTGATAGAAATCAACTCTCATAATTATCCTACTTTAATAAATAGGTTTAACTGCCACAAAACGTAATCCCAAAGGACCATCAACTAACATTAAAATACTTTTAGCCTTTTTTTCTTTTGCTACTAAGATTTGTTTTTCGAGGTCTTGAGGATTAAGTACTTCTGTTCGGTTTACTTCAGAGATTACATCACCAGGTTTTAGACCTTTAGAAGCCGCATCAGAACCAGGGGTAACCTCAACGATTAAGACACCCGACAAGAAGCGAGAGATTTTATATCTATCTCGCAAAGCAGGAGTAAGTTTAGCGACAGCAACCCCTAAAGGCTCAAGAGGGATTATTTCGAGAGCAGAGATTGGATTTTTTTGTTTTTTATTTTGATTTTGAAGATTCAAAGAGTCATCAGGCATTTCATCAATTAATATTTTTAAGCTTAATTCTTTTCCGTTTCTAAAGATTATAATAGGGACATTTTTTCCTACTTGAGTTTCAGCGACCATACGAGGAAGATTTCGCATTGCAGTTATTCTAACCCCATTAAATTTTAAAATCACATCACCAGGCTCTATTCCAGCTTTTGCCGCACTTCCATCAGCATCTACACTAGCGACCAAAGCTCCAGCAGTTAATTTCAAGCCTAAAGTTTCAGCGATTTCATCAGTAACTGATTGAACTTTAACGCCTATTTTTCCTCTTTGGATTTTTCCATTTTTTAACAAATTATCCAATACCCATTTAGCCATATTTGCAGGGATAGCGAAACTAATACCCACACTTCCACCAGAAGGAGAAAATATAGCAGTATTTACACCTACTAATTTTCCATCAGCACTGAATAAAGGACCACCAGAGTTTCCTCTATTAATAGATACATCTGTTTGAATAAAATCATCATAAGGTCCAGCCTGAATATCTCTAGCGCGAGCAGAGACGATACCTGCAGTAACCGTATTTCCAAGTCCATAAGGATTTCCGATAGCAAGCACCCAATCCCCTACTCTAAGGTTATCCGAATTAGCAAATTCTACGGTAGTTAGTTTTTTCTTAGGGTTTATTTTAATCAGAGCTATATCAGTTTTTTTATCTCTTCCAACTATTTCCGCTTTATAATTTGTTCCATCAAACATAGTTACCAATATATCTGAACTTCCATCTACGACATGATTATTAGTTAGGATATAACCATCAGGATTAACAATAAAACCAGAGCCCATAGAAGCGATACGCCGAGAATCTAAATCAGGGACATTTCCATCAAAGAACTGTTGAAAGAATTCTTGATAAGGAGAACCAGGAGGAAAATTATCAGAACTATCAAGATTATCAGCATTTTCTGTTTGATTTGCAGAAGTAGTAACACTAACCACAGAAGGTAATAGTTTTTCAACTACATCAGCGAAGCCTTGTAAAGGAGCAACAGCATAAGCTTTATTGTCTACAAGTAAAAAAAGGAAACAAATAAAAGCAAATAATTTTTTCATTTAAAGATTCACCGTTTAAAAAACCAAACAATAGTCAAACCTATTAAAGAAGCGATAATTCCTATCAATCGAAGTTTATCTTTTGGCAAGCTTAAAATTTCATAGATAGTTTTACGCATTACATCAGGGAAAAGAGCATAACATAATCCTTCTAAAATAAGGACTAAACCAAAAGCTACGCCCAATTCAGTCATTACTTACCTCCTTTAGGAAGTTTAGAGAAGTAACGAAAGAATTCAGAATCTGGAGCAATTAGCATAGAAGTATTATCATCTTTCATAGCTTCTTTATAAGCATTTAAAGAGCGATAGAAAGCATAAAATTCTTTATCTTGATTTGCAGCATTTCCCCATATTTTAGTAGCTTCTTTATCACCTTCACCCCGAATAATCTCAGATTTTTTCTGAGCTTCCGCTAATAAGACTGTTTTTTCTTTATCGGCTTTAGCTCTTATTTGTTGAGCTAATTCAGTACCTTCAGCTCTTATTTCTTTTGCTTCTTTTTCACGTTCGGATCTCATTCTAGCATAAATTGATTGACTAGTTTGCTCAGGTAAATCAGCACGACGTATTCGTACATCTACCATATTAACACCGAATTTTGCACTAGTTTTTAAATTAACCTGTTCACGAATTTTTGCCATAATTTCAGAACGAGAAGGAGCTAACAAAGTATTTAAAGTTTCATTTCCAAGAACATCTCTTAAAGAAGATATAATAGCATCAGACAAACGTTGACGAGCAAAATCTTCAGTCAATACAGATTGATAGAAAAGTAAAGGATCGACGATTTTGAAACGAGAAAAAGTATCTACTACAATACGTTTTTGATCAGCTAACAACACTTCTTCTGAAGGAGGTTCTACCTCAAGTAGCCTATTATCATAATAAACAACATTTTGAATAAAAGGTATTTTAAATTTAATTCCTGGCTCTTGGACAACTCTTTTAGGTTCTCCGAATTGTAATATCATAGCTTGCTCTGTTTGATGTACGATATATATAGAAGAGACCAACAAAGCAATTACGACAAAAAATACAACACCAAGAAATATAAAGACAATATTATTTTTCATTTATTTTACTCCATCTTTTGGGGTATTTTGTTTAAGAACAGACAAAGGTAAATAAGGAACAACATTATTTCCAGTTTTAGCAGATGGATCGACAATTACTTTATTTACATTTCCTAGTACATCTTCCATTGCTTCAATATACATACGACGAGAAGTAACTTCTTTTGCTTGTTGATACTCTTTCAAGATAGAAAGGAAACGTTGAGCATCACCTTTAGCTAAATTAATAGTTTGTTCTTTATAAGCTTCTGCAGCTTGTAATTTTTGTTCTGCCTCACCTCTTGCTTTAGGTATGATATCATTACGATAAGCTTCAGCTTCATTTCTAATCCGTTCACGATCAGCTTTAGCTCTTTGTACATCATTGAAAGCGTCAATAACTTGAGAAGGAGGATCAACTTTTAACATTTGAACCGCCGATATTTGAATTCCTGCATTATATTGATCCATCATATTTTGGAGTTTTTTACGAGTTTCTTCCTGGATTTTTTCTCTTCCTCCAGTTATAACCTTTTGAATAGGAGTTTGCCCTACGACTTCACGCATAGCGCTTTCTGCAGCCATTCTCACTGTTCCGACAGGGTCGCGTAAATTGAACAAGAAATCTCCAGCATCATTAATTTTCCAAGTAACGGTATAATTAACTTCAACAATATTTTCATCTCCAGTCAGCATTAAGCTTTCCTGAGGGACAGATCGAACATTTCCAGCATCAGACAATGATCTTAAACGCCCATATTCAGATACCGAACTACGGAAACCGATTTCAATACGATTTTCTCTCATTACATTAGGTTTTAAAACTTCTTCGCTAGGATAAGGAAGATGATAATGCAATCCAGGTCCAGTTGTATAACTATATTTACCAAAACGCATAACCACACCCTGCTCTTCAGGAGCAATCTGATAAAAACCAGTTGAAGCCCAAACGATTATTGCAATAATAATTACCAAAGCTACTTTTTTACCGATTCCTTGATCACGGTTAGATTTACCTGATCCATTAAATGAATTGAACTTTTCTTTTAATTTTTTTAACAAATCTTCTAAATCTGCACGATTATCTTTTTTTGGGAACGGAGTAGGCTTCCATTCCGGAGTTTCTTTATTTTTACTATCATCATTGTCAAGGTTTCCCCATGGTGACGGTTTATTTGACATATTATTAGTCTCCTGTTTTTTTATTAAAAGAACTCATTATATACATCATCAAATACGACAGGTATTTCATGATGTAATTTTTTTAAAACCATTTTCATAACTTGTTGAACTGTCGGATGAGCTTGGTGAGCACATCTAAGCTTAAATATATGACGCCACTCTCTAATATTAGCAGTCATTATTATAGAAGCCTTAGTTGAATGAGGCAAGAGCATACGACAAACATCTGGTTTATATCCCAATTCTGCTAATTTCATATATGATTTTTCTATGTTTTTCATACATTCAAGCCATATTTGATATCCTTCATCATCTTTATTAAAGAGTATTTGAGGGTTCATAACCGTAATTTCTTGACCAAACTTATCTTTAGCATAACAATTATATCTAGTACTTTCGACAGCGAAAGAACAGACTCTATGACGAGTAATATCCTTTAAAACTCCTGTATCAGCAAGAATTTTTACTGTAATAGAAAAATGCTCTAACATAGCTGTATGATCAAGCTGAATAATTTTTCTAAGCAAGTTTTCAGCAGATCCTTCAGTTATATTGCCTTCTGAAAGATAACAGTTACGGCAACAAAGTTCTAGATGCTTAAGAATAGCCTTTCCATCTAATGGAGTTAATATTTCCACTTCAGGGTCTAAGATTCTCACCATATATTTATTCTCCTGTATTAGCGAATTGGTGTTAGGTTAATTCATGATTAAAAACTTATCAATCCTTTGCATAAAAAATAAAATTATGCCATACTATAAATGCTGATTATTCAGCTATGACGCTAAACCTTATGTGGAATAGGCGCAGTGGACCCGAGGGCAGTACTCGGCACCTCCACCATAATTAATATGGGGGTGAAATAGGATCGACACGCGTAGTAAAGATATAAGCTGTGTTCGGCATAGTACCACCGTTACCGGACTAAAACATATAAGTGCGAACGATAATCGTGCTCCGGTTGCTCTTGCTGCTTAACGCAGTTGGAAAGACCAAATTAATTCCTAGTCCGTTGAGTGGATTAGGTGGGGTTGGAGCCACCTAGCAACAGAAGGCTCCATAATAAAATTAAGGAATTTTATATGAATAAGAATACTATCTCGATAATAAATTATGAAAAGCTTGTTGAGCATGCTTTAAAAAAAGTAGTAAAGGATGCTCTTTTGATTGTTTCAGAAAACGGTCTTCCAGAAGGACATTACTTTCAAATAACTTTTTCTACCAAACATTCTGGATGCAGTATATCTGAAAAGCTTCATACTTTATATCCAGAAGAGATGACAATAATTCTCCAATATGAATTTTCTGAATTAAAAGTAGAAGATAATGGTTTCTCTGTTACTTTAAGTTTTGGTAATGTGCCAGAGAATATTTATATACCGTTTTCTGCAATTCGTTTTTTTGTTGATCCTCCTGCAAATTTTGGGCTTCAATTTGAAGTAGAAATTTCTGATATAAGGAAAGAGGCTATAGCACAAATAGACAAAAGCTCACAAACGAACGTCACAGAAGCTGTATCTGGAGACACAGCTCAAGTAATTGATTTTAAATCTTTTCGCAAGAAATAGAATGGATTGTAAAGTAAAAAAACACTCTTTATTAATATCCGGACATTATACAAGTATTTCTTTAGAAGATGCTTTTTGGGAAGAGCTAAAACAAATAGCAAAAAAAAGACAATTAACTTTATCTTCTTTAGTAGCGGAAATAGATAATAATCGACAAGGAAATTTATCTAGTGCTTTACGTCTTTTTGTATTACAAGAGCTAAAAAAATAACTTATTGAAGTTTGATAATAATTATTTTCCTTATTTTATTTATTATTCACGAACGAACTCCGCAACGACCTCTAAATGAGGAGAAAAAACAAATTGGTCAACGAGATTGATCTTTTGCAAGTTATATCCAGCATTTAATAGTATTTTAGCATCTCTTGCAAAAGTAGCAGGATTACAAGAGACATAAACAATTTTTGTAATTTTTGATATAGCAAGCTGTTCAGATATTAATAAAGCTCCCGCTCTTGGAGGATCGAGGAGAACTGCAGAAAACTTATTAAGATACGATAGATCTAAGTTATTTTCGTATAGATTTTTTGTTTCTGCTTTAAGATTACTTATTTTAGTTTTTAAAAGTTCAAGGATAGCAGGTTTGTATATGTCATATCCCAAAATTTTTCGAGAATTTTTTTGAAGAGCTAACGGAATAGTAAAGCAACCCAGACCACAGAATAAATCTAGGATATCATCATAATCATTCAAAGCCTTTAAAATCAAATTTGTCAGTATTTCCTGCCCTTCCCTACTTGGTTGTAGGAATGCCCCAGCAGGAAAATCGACATCAACTCCTGCAAAATTTATTTTAGGTTTATCTATTTGCAAGATAGGTTCAGGAGAAGAAGTTTCTTCTGATCTGTATGTCCAACGCAATATTTTATACTGTTTTGAAAAGTCAGCTAAGTTTTCTAAGAACGAAAAATTTGGGTATTTATTTGCGGTAATTAAGATATCAAAACCATTAATCAGTTGAGTAACCGAAAAATCACCAGAAATATCTTTAGCGATTTTTTTTAACGGTAAGATCAAGTCACTTAGATCTTTAGTTAGCAACAAACAATTTTTTATAGATATTACAGCTTTACTTTTTTCAGTATTAAAACCGAACCAATGACTTGCTCCAACAGATATAGAATTAAAAGTAGCCCGTCTTCTAGTCCCATGAGGAATTCCGATTATATTTAAATTAGGAATATTTATAATTCCTCTTTGTTTTAATGTTTGCATAAACATTTGTTTTTTAAAATTCAAGTAAACATCATACTTAATGTGTTGAAATTTACATCCGCCACATTTTGTGAAATAGCAACATAAAGGAGGAATTCGATCTTGAGATGGAGTTAAAATTTTTTCTAATCTCCCTCTTTGAGAGGATATTTTAGTAAAAGATACTTCTTCATTTTTCCATACGAACGGTACGAAAAAAGTGTTTTCAGCAATTTTTATTATTGCATCTCCCTGAAGTTTAACAGATTCTGCTTTTCCCTTAAATATCATTTGTGCTACATTCAAGTTATTATGAAAGAAAAAGATATATTACAACAAATAGGCACCATAAGTCACGAGATCCGAAATCCTTTAAGCGGAATAATTGATTTATGTCGTTTACTTAATGACACAGAACTGAATGATGTTCAACAAAACTATGTTGTTTCGATTCAAGATACTGCTTATACGTTACTTATGATTTTAAACGATTATGTTGATTATGCAAAGTTAGAATCTGGATCTATCCTTTTAAAGGAAGAAAGCTTCCTATTAACCGATATAATTCGTGACGTAGCAAAAATAATGGCCCCAATTGCTGCATCTAAAAATTTAGCATTAGTCCCAGAGATAAATACAAATGAACAACCAATATTGAAAGGAGATAAAATAAAACTAAAACAAATATTATTTAATTTAGTCTCGAATGCTATAAAATTTACGGATAAAGGAGTTATTACAATTTCTGCAGATCTTTGTCCAGGGAAGAAGAAAGGATTTTATAATCTTGAATGTTCAGTAAAAGATACAGGAATAGGTTTTGATCCTAAGGACAAGAAACTTTTATTTAAAAGATTTTCGCAATTAAAAAATGCTCGAGGAGGATCTGGTCTTGGTCTTTCTGTAACAAAGAAACTTATAGAAATCATGGGAGGGAAAATAGACGTTACCTCTACTCCAGGTATGGGCTCAGATTTTCATTTTAATCTATCTTTTTTATCTGCGACAAAGGATGAAACATCAAATGAAGGAGTTTTTTTATCTCCTTTAAATATTTTAATTGCAGAAGACAATCCTGTTAATAGGAAGGTTACTGCTTTACTTTTAGAGAAATCTGGTCATAAAGTTACAACAGTCAACAATGGGAAAGAAGCATGTGCTCTTGCTAGTGAAAAAGATTTTGACGTTATTTTAATGGATATGAATATGCCCGAGCTTGATGGTTTAGATGCCTCTCGTTATATAAGGAACTTAAAAGATAAAAAGAAAGCATCGGTACCAATTTTTGCCATGACGGGGAAAAGTATGGAAACAGATAAGAAAGCATGTTTAAAAGTTGGATTAAATGGTTTTTTACAGAAACCTTTTGATAATAAGGATTTTTCTAGATTATGGCAAAAGATACAAAAGAAGCATGGCTAGATAAAGAAGCCATAAATAATCTTAAGACAACTCTTGGCGAAGAAGTTTACAAAGATCTTTTAAAGGAATTTTTTTCTTATTGTGAAGAAAGTTTTCATTCTTTAAACATATCCTATCTGGATAAAGATTTTATTTCTATTGAAGATATTGCACATAATTTAAAATCAAACAGTTTAGTTTATGGTTTAGAAAAGCTTTCTAAAGAAGCCAAAGCACTAGAGCTTTACAGTAGCAAGCAAGATATTGCAAAAGTTACAGAGGTATACAATAATTTAAAAGGAATATATAAGAAATCTTTAGAGCTTTTAAAGGCAAATGAATAATGGTATCAAAGGATTTTAATAATTTTGATAAGGAGAAAGGAAAACTTTTTCGTATTCCTGGATATGTAACGAGTTTGTATAAGAAAGCATATATGGATCGTCGTTATTTCAACCATTTTGATAGTGATTTTTTTGCCTATTTATCTACTTTTGGTAATTATGGTCGTTTAAGTCGGGCTTTATTAGAAGAAATTGATACAGGAGATTCAGTACTTAAAGTAGGCAATTCTTATGGAAGTTTAATCAAACGGATTGCGGAGAAAGTTGGCGAAGATGGTTTTGTTGAGATTATAGATATTCTTCCCGTACAAGCAAACAATGCTCGTTTAAAATTAACACCATGGCCTTTTTTTAAGGCGACCAATGCTGATGCAGAATATTTTAAAGGCAATAAGTATGATGTTATAATTTGTTATTTTCTTCTTCACGAACTTCCAGATGAAAAGAAAAGTCGTGTTATTTCTAATTTATTAACCTTGCTTACTCCACATGGTAAGATAGTTTTTATTGATTATTACCGACCTCATAGATTTAACTATTTAAGATATTTTTTAATTTGGTTAAATCGTTTAATAGAGCCTTTTGCTGAGAGTTTAATGAATAAAGAAATAAGAGATTTTATTAAAGAAGATACGAGACATATTTGGAGAGTTAAATCTTATTTTGGAGGTTTATATCAAAAGACTGTTGTTAAGTTTAAGAAAGGCGAATAGAGATGAAAGTATTTCATCGATATCAAGAACTTCCAAAATCAATATTAAACGGAGTAACCGTTATAGGTAATTTTGATGGAGTTCATAAGGGACATCAAGAGCTTTTTAAAAGAGCAAGAGCAATATCAGAACAAGAAGGACATCCCTTTAATGTTATAACTTTTGAGCCTCATCCTAGAGATTTTTTTCTAAATAACGATAAAGGGAACTTTAGGATTACCCCATTAAGAAGCAAGTTAAGGCTTTTTTCAGAAATAGGTATAGATAATCTTTTCATTTTTCATTTTTGTGAAGCACTAAGGAATTTATCAGGAGAATTATTTATAAAACAGATATTAGTAGACGCCTTAAAAGTATCGCATATAGTTGTAGGAGAAGATTATCATTTTGGAAAAGATAGAATAGGAGATATAAAAACATTACAATCACTAGGTTCAGTTAATAATTTTTCTATAATTTTAGTACCAATAATTAAAGGAGAAGGAGGGGAACGTTATTCTTCATCTTTGATTAGAGAATATATTAAGCAAGGAGACATTAAGAAAGCAGAGCATCTTCTTGGACATTCATGGGAGATAGAAGGAAGAGTAATAAAGGGTAATCAATTAGGAAGGACAATAGGTTTTCCGACAGCGAACATAGAATTAAAAGAGTATATATATCCCAAGACTGGAGTATATGCGGTTAAAGTAGGTTTTATAAAGAACGGATATCAAAGAGAATGGCATAATGGGGTTGCGAATTTTGGTACCCGCCCTACCGTAGAAGGGAAAGGATTAATTTTTGAAACGCATATTTTTGATTGGGATAAAGATATTTATGGAGAAAGGATTTTAATTCGTTTAATAGAATATTTGCGTCCCGAAATAAAAGTTGCAAGTCTTGATATATTAAAACAACAGATAAGAGAAGATAAAGCATGTGCACAAAGAATACTAAATTAAAATATCTTTTTTTTGCGTTTATTTTAGCCTTAGGAGTTTTCCTTTGTGATTTAATAAGTAAGTATTTTATTCTTTTACATTTTACATCTTTTCCAAAGAGCGTTGAAATAACAAGTTTTTTTAATTTAGTTTTAGTTTGGAACAAGGGGATAAGTTTTTCTTTATTAAGCAGTGATTCAATTTACTCTCCATATTTATTATCTTTTCTTTCCATTATAATAATTTCAATTCTTTTGATTTGGTTATTCAAAGAGGAAGACATATATTCATCTTTATCAATAGGAGCTATTATAGGAGGAGCAACAGGTAATGTATTTGATCGACTTTATTACGGAGCAGTTATAGATTTTTTAGATTTACATATAGGCTCATATCATTGGCCCGCTTTTAATGTTGCAGATTCTGCTGTATGTTTAGGAATTTTTGTGCTTATATTAAGAAGTTTTTATATCAAAAGATAAAAGTAAGGAAAACTGATGCAGCATTTAAAGAAAATATCAATAGCTTTAATTTTGGGTTGTTTGTTATGCAGTGGGTGTTCAAACCCTAAGAAGAGTTTAGGATTATCAAGGAGTGCACCAGATGAATTTACTGTTGTTTCTAGAGCACCGTTAACACTTCCCCCAGATTATACTCTTACGCCACCTATTCCAGGAGGTAGCAATCCGAAAGAAGGAAGCTCTTCAGATATTGCTAGACAAGGTCTTTTTTCGACATCAGAGACAAGAACCCCTCCTGAAGCTGATTTATTTCCAGTAGATGAAAGCTCAGATACCTTAAGCAATGACAAAGGAGCAAGAACTCTTCTTGCGCAGGCAGGAGCATTAAATGCAGATTCATCAATTCGTAAGCAAATTCAAGAAGATACATCAGTATTAATTGAGGCAGACAAAGAGTTTATAGACAAACTAGTGTTTTGGAGGGAAGTAGAAGATCCAACGAGTGTAGTTGTAGACGCACCAAAAGAGAAGCAAAGGATTCAAGAAGTTCAAGCATTAGGTCAACCAATTACAGAGGGAGCCACACCTACAATTGCCCGTAAGAAGAAAGCATTATTGGAATTTTAATTGATGAAAAGGTTACTTTTTTCAAGCAAGTTTGTATTTTTTCTTTTTTTTAGCCTTATTTTTTATAATACTTCTCCAGTTTTTGCGGTTTCATCATTCAAATTATCGAATGGTTTAGAGGTTTATTTTGAAGAAAATCATAGATTTCCAGTAGTTACACAAATAATTTTTTATAAAGTTGGTAGTTGGGAGGAACCATTAGGTAAATCTGGGATAGCACATCTTTTAGAACATATGATGTTCAAAGGTAGTAAGAATTATCCAGCAGGTTATTTTTCCAAAGAGGTTAGTCGTAGGGGAGGAGAAGAAAATGCCTTTACGAGTTCAGATGTAACAGCCTATCACCAAAGCATAAGTAAAGAACACTTACCACTAATAATGCGATTAGAAGCAGATCGTATGCAGAATCTTGAATTTTCATCACAATCTTTTGATTTTGAGAAACAAGTTGTTTTAGAAGAAAGATTATTTCGTTATGAGAATTCTCCATTAAATCGACTAAGAGAAAAGATGTTATTATCGTTATATGGGAATAATGGTTATGGACGTCCGATTATAGGTTTTAAAGAAGAAATATCTTCATTAACCGAAGAAGATATAAGACTTTTTTATAATACTTATTATCGTCCAGATAACGCCTTTTTATTTTTTTCTGGAGATATAACTGAGGAAGAAATAAGAGCTTTAGCAGAAAAGTATTACGGTAGTTTAAAGAATCCAAAGGAAAAGCTTCCTGTTTCAAAGGAAATAGGAGATATTTCTAAAGGTTTTAGGGGTGAGATTATTCTTGAAGATAAGACAGTAAAACAACCTGTAATTATGTTAAGCATTTTAAATTATAATTCTGCATTAAATTTTCCTTTAGAAGTTTTAGCAGAAATTATAGGAGAAGAAAGTATTGGGAAATTATATCTATCATTTGTTGTAGATAAGGATTTAGCAATAAGTACTAGTGCTTATTTTAATAGTCAAAAACACTTTCCAGGAATATTTAATATTACAATATATCCAAAAGATGTTTCAAATATAACAGAGATTAAAAAAGAACTCACTAAAATAAAAGAGATAAAGATAACAGAGGAAGACTTATCTAAAGCTAAGTTTCGTTTAATTTCTGATATAATTTACATAAAAGATAATCTTTTATTAGAGAGTACTTATTTAGGAGAGAAAATAGCTTTAGGG
>CALXRE010000073.1 GCA_944390645.1 uncultured Alphaproteobacteria bacterium
TTTAAAATTCTGTCGAAAGTTTCTCTGTCAGCCGGATAATCAAAGAACATTAAAGAATCGCACGGTCTTAAGCTGTCACGCGTAATTGTACGCGCATATAAATCTGAAAACGGTTTTAATTTATCAATGAGGTTACATTTGGCAAGAAGAAAGTTTTAGGGGTTGTATCGGGAATAAGATCAAGTAGTTCAGTATCAACGGAGAAGTTAAAGAGCATAGAAAGAGTATTAGGGGAAAGAGTATTTAGTTTGAATATGCTCAAGTTTATATTATGGGTTTCTGATTATACAGTTACGCCTGTAGGTTTAGTTTTAAAGATGTCGTTAAGTGTTCCAGATGCATTTAAGAAGATAAGGGAGAGGAAAGATATTCCAGCGATAAGATTTTCAAATCCTGAACTGCAGAAGAAGATAGAATTAAGTTTAAAGCAACAAGAAGCCGCAAGAATACTTTCCGAGAAGATAAATAAAGGATTTAGTGTTAGTTTATTAGAGGGCTTGACAGGTTCAGGTAAGACGGAGGTTTATTTTGAAGCGGTAAAGGAGGCAATCAAGCGAGGACATCAAGTATTAGTAATGGTTCCAGAGATAATGTTGACGACACAGTGGATAGAGAGGTTTAAGGATCGTTTTGGATGTTTTCCAGGGCTTTGGCATTCAGATTTATCGGCAAGGAGACGAAGGGAGACATGGAAAGGGGTTTTGAAGGGAGAAGTTAAAGTAGTAGTAGGAGCTCGTTCATCATTATTTTTACCGTTTTCTGATTTAAGTTTGATAGTTATAGATGAAGAGCATGATCAGTCATATAAGCAAGAAGAAGGAGTAATTTATCAAGCAAGGGACATGGCGATAGTTCGAGCCAAGATAGAAGGATTTCCAGTAATTCTTTCTTCTGCGACACCGTCATTAGAGAGTGTAATGAATGTGAGATCAGGTCGTTATGAGAGGGTATTTTTGCCAGAGAGGTATAAGGGGGCGAAGATGCCGAGTATAAAGATAATAGATATGAGGAAGAACAGTTCAGAGAAGATATCAGGAGAGAGGAGTTGGCTTTCCAGGGATCTTTCGATAGGGATAAAAGAGACGATATCTAGAGGAGATCAAGTACTTTTATTTTTGAATAGACGAGGGTATGCACCATTAAAGTTATGTAGTTTTTGTGGTTATCGTATACAATGTTCCCACTGTTCTGCATGGTTAGTTGAGCATAAGCAAGAAGGACGTCTTATGTGTCACCATTGTGGTTATTCTATAATCACACCGGAGGTTTGTCCTTTCTGTAACAAAGAGAATAGTTTAGTATCTTGTGGTCCAGGAGTAGAGAGGCTTTATGAAGAGGTTTTAAAGAGGTATCCAGAAGCAAGGACGATAATGGTTACGAGTGATACGTTAAAGAGTTCAGCGATAGCAGAAGAGATAGTAAATAAGATTATAAGTAAAGAAGTAGACATTATTATAGGTACGCAGATTTTAGCAAAGGGTCATCATTTTCCAGATTTAACGCTTATAGGTGTAGTTGATGCAGATTTAGGTTTAGAAGGAGGGGATATGAGAGCATCAGAAAGGACCTTTCAGCTAATACAGCAAGTATCAGGAAGAGCAGGTAGGTCAGGGAAGGATAGTGTAACGTATTTACAGAGTTATCAACCAGAGAACGGAGTTTTAGAAGCATTAGTTTCGGGAGATATAGGTTCTTTTCTAGAAGCAGAGGCTTCAGCAAGGAGAGTTTTAAATATGCCCCCATTTGGTCGTTTAGCATCATTAATAATCAGTTCATCATCTAAAGATACTGCATATAAGACGTCGCAAGATTTAATTAAAGTTTGCCCTCCGAGAAGTATGGGAGTAGAAGTTTTAGGACCGACGACAGCTCCATTATCACAATTAAGAGGTAAATATCGGTTTCGTTTTTTGGTAAAATCAGGACGAGGTATAAGGTTATCATCTATCATAAAGGAGTGGCTGACGAAAGTAGACATTCCTTATACAGTAAGGGTTCAAGTAGATATAGATCCATATAATTTTATGTAATATTTGTAACGAAATAAGGGAGATAATAAATGACTACAGAGATAGAAGTTAAGTATGAAGGAGATTTATATTGTGATATTAGGTACATACCAGGAGATTATCATATAAAGACGAGTGCAAAGGAGAAAGATTTTTTTTCTCCAGCAGATTTACTAGCAGCGGCAGTATGTTCTTGTACAGTAAGTAACATAGCCTATTCAGCGGAAGGTAGGATGGCGATAGACACGAAGGATATTTCAGCGACAGTAGAGAAGACGATGGAAGATAAGCCGAAAGCTAGGATATCAAGGATAAAAGTTATAGTTACGATAAAGAATTCAGGGAATCTTTCAGATAAGGATAAGTTAATTTTGGAGAAATCAGCGAATACCTGTAAAGTTAAGAATAGTATTTCAGAGCAAATAGATGTAACTTCAGAGATTATTTTTGCGTAACAATTTTTTTGCAGAGGTATAGATGTCAGGTAAAGCAATAGAAGATACGGAAGATTTTTCTAGTATTGATGAGTTAGTATTTAGAGTAAAGAAAGCACAGAAGGAGTATTCAAAGTATAGCCAAGAACAAGTAGATGATATTTTTCGTCATGCAGCGGCAGCGGCGGCATCACATCGTATAGAGCTATCGAAGTTAGCGGTTGAAGAGACACGCATGGGAGTAATGGAAGATAAGGTTATAAAGAATCAATTTGCATCAGAATATATATATAACAGTTATCGTAATACGAAGACATGTGGTGTTTTAGAAGAGGATGATGGTTTTGGTTTTCGCCAAATAGCAGAACCGATAGGCATTATAGCAGGGATAATACCTACGACTAATCCGACATCTACGGCGATATTTAAAGCGTTATTAGCATTAAAGACTCGTAATGCGATAATTTTTTCTCCGCATCCAAGGGCGAAGTTATGTACATCTGCGGCAGCGAAGATAGTTTTAGAAGCAGCGGTTTCAGCGGGAGCACCGGAAGATATTATAGCATGTATAGATAATCCATCACCATTGGCGTCTAAGTATTTAATGGGTCATAAAGACATTAACATGATTTTAGCGACAGGTGGTCCAGGGATGGTTAAAGCTGCGTATTCATCAGGTAAGCCGGCGATAGGTGTAGGAGCAGGGAATACGCCAGTAGTTATTGACGACACAGCAGAGCTTAAGATGGCAGTAAGTTCTATTATTATGAGTAAGACATTTGACAATGGGATGATATGTGCATCAGAGCAATCAGTTATTGTTATGGAGAATATATCTGATGAGGTTAGGAAAGAGTTTATAAAAAGGGGTTGTATATTTGTTTCGGGTAAAGAGAGGAAGCTTTTAAGTGATACGATAGTTCAAGGAGGGAAACTGAATTCGGCGATAGCTGGTCAATCAGCGTATACGATAGCGAAGCTAGCTGGATTTAAGGTTCCGAAGGACACGAAAGTTTTAATAGCGGAAGCGAAGAAAGTAGGAGAAGAAGAACCGTTTTCATATGAGAAGTTATCTCCAGTTTTAGGTTTTTATACGACGAAGACATTTAAAGAAGCTGTAGATATAGCGGAGAGGTTAATAGAATTTGGAGGAGCTGGACATACATCGGTTTTATATACGAGTTCTACGAATGAAGGACATATTAGAGAATTTTCTAACACATTAACGACAGGGAGGACGCTTATAAACATGCCTGCATCGTTTGGAGCGATAGGAGATGTTTATAATTTCAAGCTTCCTCCATCTCTCACATTAGGCTGTGGCTCATGGGGAGGGAATTCTGTAAGTGAGAATATAGGAGTAAAGCATTTAATGAACATTAAGTCAGTAGCAATGCGTAAAGATAATATGTTGTGGTATAAAGTTCCTCCGAAGATATATTTCAAGCCAGGAGCATTGTATCAAGCATTAGGAGAGATAAAGGATCGCAAGCGAGCATTTATTATAACAGACAAGACCATGGAGAGTTTAGGTTTTGTAGAGAAGTTGACAGAGGTTTTAGAGAAGAATGGTACACATATAAGGGTATTTTCGAGTGTTAAGCCAGATCCTGATTTAGAGAATGTGAATGAAGCGCTATTGGAGGTAAGACAATTTCAGCCGGACGTTTTCATATCTTTAGGAGGAGGTTCTCCGATGGATGCGGCAAAGATTATTTGGTTAATGTATGAGCAACCAGATTTAAAATTTGCCGATATATCTATGAGGTTTATGGATATAAGGAAGAGGATATATACTTTCCCAGAGTTAGGAAAGAAAGCAGTTATGGTAGCGATACCTACGACATCAGGTACAGGATCAGAGGTTACACCGTTTACGGTTATTACGGATGAGAAGACAGGAATTAAGTATCCGATAGCCGATTATGAGCTTACTCCAGACATGGCGATAATAGATCCAGATTTAGTTATGTCCATGCCAAAGTCATTGACGGCCTATTCAGGTCTTGATGCGATGGTTCATAGTATAGAAGCGTTCACTTCAGTATATGCGAACAATTTTAGTGATGGACAAGCGTTAGAGGCATTAAGGCTTATTTTTAAGTATTTACCATCCTCTTATAATGAAGGAGCGCAGAATCCGATGGCGAGGGAGAAGATGCACTATGCAGCGACGATAGCAGGCATGGCTTTTGCGAATGCGTTTTTAGGGGTTTGTCATTCCATGGCACACAAGTTAGGAGCGATGTATGGTATAGCTCATGGTTTAGCGAATGCGCTTTTGATAAGTTATGTTATAGAGTATAATGCTACAGATAATCCAGTTAAGCAGGGTTTAATGCCACAATATAGGTATCCTTTTGTAAAGGGTCGATATGTAAAGATTGCAGATTTTTTACATATTGGTACAGAGTTTGGTGAAGACAAGGATGCGAAGATAAAGGCGTTGATAGAAGCCATAGAAGAAATGAAGACGAAGCTTAATATACCTAAGTCGATAAAGGATTTAGGTATATCAGAGAAAGAGTTTATGGATAATCTTGATAAGTTATCAGAGCTTGCATTTGATGATCAATGTACCACAGGGAATCCTCGCTATCCACTGATAGAGGAGATAAAAGAGATGTATAAGAAGGCATATTATGGCGAGCCGATAAAGATTAAGTAAGGAGATATAAAGATGAGATTAATTTTAGCTATTTTTCTTCCATTTGTAGTTTTTTTTACGATTGGTAGACCGATTTCAGGTATAGTTTGTTTAATTTTACAGCTTACGCTTATAGGTTGGTTTCCTGCGGCATTATGGGCAGTTTATGCGCTCAGTCAATACGCTACAGAAGAGAAGATAAAAGCGGCTAAATTAAACAAAGAAATGGAATAAAAATAATTTTTTATTCCATATTATAAAGGGTATCGAAGCGAGCGATCATCATTAAGTCTTTAACTTTTCCTTTAGCGTTTTTAATTGCTAAAGAAATATTTCTAGTGCTTGCTTCATCGCTAGCAATGACGAGCATTCCTAATGCGGCCGAATCTATGAATTCGCAGTTTTCCATATTAAAAACGATTTTAGTATTTTTTTGTTTTTCGATTTCGTTAATAATTTCGAAGAAGATATCATGATCACGGAAAGTGAAAGTTCCGTTAATTTGAATTTCAATATCAGTATCATTTTTATTTATATTATAGTCCATTTTAGCCTCCGTAGAGTTGATTATATAACATTATCTTGCGAAGAGATTAAGAGCAAGTATCGGTTTGGTTAGTTCGTTTAAATATTAAGTAGATAGGTTTTCGACCAGCAGCGAGAGCTTTTAGTTCATAACGTGTATTTACCCAATCAATAGGAGGGTTAATCCAATCTTTAGCAGATTTAGCGGTCCAAGAAAAATAAGGAGAAGAACATAGATGTTTAAGGCTCCATCTAATGTAATTCATGTCATCGCTTGCCAATTGTAGCTCTCCGCCTTCTTTAAGGATTCTTGCTAATTTAGGTATATTGTTAGGACCGATGAAACGTCTAGCTGCATGTCTTTTTTTAGGCCAAGGATCAGGGAATAACAAGAAGATTTTATCCAAAGAAGCATCAGGTAAGATATTTAATAAAGGACGGACATCATCATTATAAATTCTGACATTGTCATTTCGTTCAGGAGATATATCATCAGTTTTGTTTAAATTTGGATTTTTGTGAGTTCCTGCAAGGTGAGCCAAAAGGCTAGCGACACCATTTATAAACACTTCTGCTCCGATGAAAGCTATTTTTGGATATTTCAGGGCTTGAGCAGCGAGATGTTCCCCGCCTCCGAAGCCGATTTCCAGCCATATTTCTTGAGGTTTAAAAGGGAACCAAGTTTCAGGAGGAATAAAAGTATTATTATTTGGTAAGTTTATTTTTATTTTAGGCAATAAGGTATTTAAGATGGCTTCGCGGTTAGGTTTTAATTTTTTACCTTTTCTTCGTCCGAAGAATTTTTCATTTTCTATTTTCATGATTAAAGTAAAGCCTTTTTAATTTCATCTACTTTGTTAAGTTTTTCCCAAGAGAAAGAACCATCTTCTTCAGGGATACGACCGAAATGACCATAAGCCGCAGTTTTTTGGAAAATAGGTAGATGAAGATTTAGATATTCAGCAATATTTTTAGGGTTTAGTGGGAATATTTTTTTAAGAGTGGTTACGATTTTATCTTCATCTACGATTCCAGTTCCGAAGGTATTCACATATAGAGCCAGAGGTTGAGGCAAGCCAATAGCATAAGCAATTTGTATCAAACATTTTTTAGCGATTCCAGCAGCCACGACATTTTTTGCCATATGCCTAACCATATAGTTTGCAGATCTATCAACTTTTGTAGCGTCTTTACCAGAGAAAGCGCCACCACCATGAGGAGCAGCGCCGCCATAAGTATCTACGATGATTTTTCTTCCAGTAAGACCAGTATCGCCATCAGGGCCTCCGATAACGAAACGTCCAGTTGGATTTACAAATATTTTATCATCATTACAAATCCATTTTTCAGGAAGAGTTTTTTCTATAATGTGATATACGATTTCTCGGATTTTTTTAATTTCTGTATCAGGAGTATGTTGAGTTGAAACAACAATACTATCTGCTTTAATAGGGATTTGATTTTCATACAAAAGAGTTACTTGAGCTTTTGCATCAGGCAATAGTTCAGGGAAGGTTCCATTGTGTCTAGCTTCTGCAAGATTTTTTAGGATAGCATTAGCATAGAACAAAGGAGCAGGCATGAACTCAGCGTTAACATCTTCATCAGTTGCATATCCGAACATTATTCCTTGGTCACCAGCTCCAGCAGGTTTGTTATCGGTTTCGATTACACCCCTAGCTATATCTTGAGATTGAGAGTGAATAAAATTATCTATATTAATATTTTTATAATGGAAGCCGTCTTGTTCATAACCGATATTTTTAACTACAGAGCGAACAATTTTTTCTATTTCATCTCTTGATAACAAAGCAATAGAACTTACTTCTCCAGCTAATACTACCTGATTTGAAGTTACTAAAGTTTCGATAGCAACCCTGGCATTAGGATCTCTGCGTAAGTATTCGTCTAGCAAAGCATCGGATATTTGATCACATATTTTATCTGGATGTCCTTCCGAGACAGCTTCGCTAGTAAACAAGAAAGAACTACTCAAGCTACACCTCCTTGATAAACGGTAGGGATAATTACATACTTTATCTTAAGATAGAAGTTTAAATAAGAAAAGCAGCTAAAGAAATATAAAAAAGTATATGTACTAAGATTTTTTTCTAGGATTTTTAGGATTCCCAGATAAAGCTTTTACTAATTCCAGTACTTTTTTAGCTACAGAAGGATCTTTTATAGAATAGAAAGCTCGAACCAACTCGATAGTTTCTTTTTTGCTCATAGGGTCATAATTAAAAGGAGCTTTATCTTCAGCCAAACCAGGAACATAAGGAATTTGATTTTTTGTTGTAGCGTTATTATCCAAGTCTTCAAAGAAGAAAGAAATAGGTACATCAAGGATTTTACTAATATCCCACAAGCGACTAGCCCCAATACGATTAAGTCCTCGTTCATATTTTTGAACTTGTTGGAAGGTAAGGCCAATAGCCTCTCCTAGTTTTTCTTGACTTAAGCCCAAGAGAGTTCTTCTCATGCGTAGACGGTTTCCAACATGAAGATCAACAGGTTTAGGATTAGGATAATTAGGGTTATCCTTAATAGCTTTTGCCAATTTTTCAATTTTATCTTTGGCCATTATTTAAGTCCTCCGGCCTTGCATCAAAAACACACATAATAAAGTTGACTTTAGTCATGCAATAGTATGCAAGTCAATGAAAAAAAGATTCAAAATGAAAAAGAATTAAAATATTTATATTTTTTATTATAAAACACACAATTTTTTAGTAGGTAAAAATTTTTTACCTTTAGCCACAATAATAGCTATTAATATCCAAAATAAGCATAAAGAGCAAGGTATAAAGTTTCCGTATTTTGCATAAAGGGTTAATATAGTAGTTTTAGGGATCAAGGTATCAAGGTAAGAAGCAGTATTTAAAGGAATAGCATCAAGGACGGTTCCATAAGCATTTATCACTCCACTGATTCCAGAGTTTGCCACTCTGATTACAGGTATTCCTTCTTCGATAGCCCGCAATCTAGCGGCAAAGAAATGTTGGAAAGGACCAGATGAAATACCGTACCAACCATCATTAGTAAGGTTTATCAACCATTTTGGTCGATTATTTTTATCCACTACGTTTGAAGGGAAAATAATTTCATAGCAAATAGAGATCCCGACAGGAGGAGCATTAGGGATTACTATAGTTTCAGGACCATTTCCAGGGGAGAAATCAGTTTGTCCAGGAGTTATTTTATTAAAAGGAAGGATTTTGCGAAAAGGGATATATTCTCCGAAAGGAACAAGGTGAGATTTATCATATCCTGCCACGATATTTCCATTTCCCGTCATTACTAAGGCACTATTATATAATGTCAGAAGATTATTATTTTTTTCTGGTCTTACGACTCCAGTTATTAAGACGAGATCATCAGGTAATTTTCTAGCGATTTTTAGTCTAGTATAAGTATCTTGGAAGAGAGGATAAGGAGTTGCAGTTTCTCCCCAGATAACATGAGTTATTCCGTCTAGGTTTTTAGTAGTTAGGTCAAGGTATGCTTCTAAATTAAGCATAGCGCGATTTTTTTCCCATTTTAATTTTTGCGGTAAAGATGGTTGAACAATGCGCACTTTTAGGTTTTCGATAGTTTCAAGGGAGGCGTTATGTAATCTTGAATTTCCCCAAAAGGAGATGGCCGCAAAAGAAATAAAACAAGAGGCAATAAAAGCTAAGGAGGTTTTGTTTGGTTTATCGATTAGGGAGCAAGAAGCGAATAAAGTAATAGTTATTAAAGATAGACCATAAGGACCAATAACAGAGATTATTTGGAGAACAGAATCAGATTTTTCCCAGACAGAAGGAGTAAGGTTCCAAGGGAAACCAGTAAGGAACCAAGATCTCACCCATTCCATGAGTGTCCAGATAGCAGCGAAAGCAAGGACTCTAGGAATTCCTTTAGGGAAAAAGAAAGAAAAAGCAGCGATAATTGCACAAAAAGCTCCACCCCAAATCCCGATTGCGATAGTAAAAGGGATAGCAAGGAGAGCTAAGTTTTGCGCATATAGTATTAAGGCATTATTTATCCACAGTAAGCTCCAAGCAAAGAATCCGAAGCCAAAGAAGAATCCGATAGCGGCAGCAGTTTTTATTTTTTGTGCACTATTTATGAGCCAGATAAGAAGAATTATAGAGAAGATAAAATTTGCCAACCATCCCCAAGGAGGCATAGCATAAGAAGCGAATACGCCTAGAATCAAGGAGATTAGAAATTTTTGATATCCATTGATTTTAGTAAATAGATAAGAAGTTTTAGCTAAGGCATTAAGCAAATTATTAAACATAAGGATTTTTTATTCCCATTTCGGCAAGGATTACCGTTTCTAAATTTTCCATTATTTCAGCTTGGAGATTATTTTCATGATCATAACCAGCTAGATGAAGACATCCATGTACCAGCAAATGAGTGAAATGTTCGATGAGAGGTTGATTATTTTCTATAGCTTCATTCATAGTTGTTTCTAGAGATATAATAATATCTCCAGCTAAGAAGGGCATATTTTTATCAACAATAATATCGTTTTCCAAAGCAGGGAAAGAAAGAACATTAGTTGGTTTATCAATTTGCCGATATTTGAGATTTAATTTTTTTATTTTATCATCATTTACTAGGAAGACCGCGATTTCTGCGAAACCATCAGAAGGTATTTCCGCACCCTCTTGTTTTGCTTTAAGCCAAGTTTTTTGAACAACGTCATCGACATAATTATTTAAGTTATCGATTAGTGGTATCCATTTTTTTTCTTCTATAATGACACAAACATCAGATATTTTTTCTGGCATATTTTTATCCTTGAGAATTTATTAAGCCACGACGAGAAGCTTGTCTTTGATCATAAGCACGGACAATTCTAGATACCAATCCATGGCGGACAACGTCTCTCTCTGTAAAGTTTACGATACCGATTCCTTCGATTTTAGAGATTATTTCTAGAGCATCAGCCAGACCAGAAGGCACTCCTTTAGGGAGGTCGGTTTGACTTAAATCACCATTTATGACCATTCTAGAATTTTCTCCCAAACGAGTTAAAAACATTTTCATTTGCATAGGGGTAGTATTTTGAGCTTCATCTAGGATTACCATTGCATTATTTAAAGTTCTTCCACGCATAAAGGCTAAAGGAGCAATTTCTATTTCTCCAGTTTCAATTTTTTTATCCACTAAATCGCTAGGAAGCATTTCATACAAAGCATCATATAGAGGTCTTAAGTAAGGATCTATTTTTTCTTTCAAATCTCCAGGAAGGAAACCTAAGTTTTCACCAGCTTCTACAGCAGGTCTAGTTAAGATAATTTTATCGATTTTGCCTTCTAACATAAGGTTTACAGCTTTAGCTACGGCCAAATAAGTTTTTCCTGTTCCAGCAGGACCGAGACCAAAGACCATTTCTTTGTTATTCATAGTTGCGATATATTTAGCCTGAGTTTTAGTTCTAGGCATGATATGTCTTTTTCTAGTGTGTAAAGATAGGTCTACATCAGAATTAAAAGTTACAGATTGATCTTCATTCATACGTATAAGTCTATCGATATCAGAGATATCAACGGAAGCATCTTTAATAGCTTTTTGATATAATTTATTCAGTATATCGATTACATCTTGTACATCAGAAGGAGCCCCAGAGATTGATAATTGATTTCCTAGCGTTTGGATTTGTACAGCCAATCTATCTTCAATACGATCGAGATGGGTATTATGAGGTCCAAACAATATTTGGAGAGCTTTATTATTATCGAACTGGATAGTTTTAGTTTCAGTATTATTTTTTT
>CALXRE010000074.1 GCA_944390645.1 uncultured Alphaproteobacteria bacterium
GATCCTCCTGTTCCTCCAAAAACAACGCTCCCCAAGCCAAAAATTCTATCAAGAATTCCTTGTTTAATATAGACAGATTCTACTTTTGGATTTCGTAGTTCTTCAGTTTTTACTGCAATAATTCCTCTTTTAGCTATAACTCTTTTATTTGTAACGACATATTCTGTGTTTTTCCAACCTAAAAGTATCCAAAAAGCAAGCAAACAAATAAAAATTCCTATTAGATATATTTGCGAGGCTAAAAGAACAAAACCTAATATAAGCCACAAAACAGGTCCAACCCAAGTAAGCCAATGCAAATGTGCAACCCACTTAATTTCTTCGTCTTTTGCCAAGGTATTATTTATATAAAAAATTTTTTTACTCATGATATTTTCTCCATTCAAATTTATATCATATATATAAAAAGTAACATACACTATAAAAGAAGGGAACTACTTATAAAGTATAAGTTGTTTATTGGTATGATATGAAAAGGAATTTTATGCGTGTCTATATTTATTAGTAGGAGATTATAAACAATATATTTCAAAACCGATATTTTTTTTGATTGTTAGCTATTTCCTTTTTTCAGAATTTAGGTAAAACAAAAACCTTAAAATCCTTTAGGAACTTTAAGGTTTTAATTGGTAGGCGACTACGGATTCGAACCGCAGACCCTCTCGGTGTAAACGAGATGCTCTAACCAACTGAGCTAGTCGCCCTTAAACTCTCATTCACGAGAATGAAATGTATAAACAAGTTTTTTAAAAAAGTAAAGTAGCGATATTGAAAATATCGCTACTTACTTCTTTAAGCAAGATTATTTCTTGTTTAAGGCGTCTTTCAAACCCTTGCCTGCTTTGAACTTTGGTTGCTTAGAGGCAGGAATCTTGATAGTTGCACCAGTACGAGGATTACGACCCTCTGTAGCTGAACGGTTGGTTACAGTAAATGTTCCAAAACCTACAAGACGAACTTCCTCTCCTTTCTTTAAAGAAGTGGTGATAGTTGCAGCAAATGCATCAACTGATTTACCTGCATCTGTCTTTGAAAGGCCAGTATACTTCGCTATTTCAGCTATAAGATCATTCTTATTCACAATAGGACTCCCTCTAAATAAAGAAATAAACATTGGTTCCTTACGAAACCACATACATATCTAAAACGCATTTTGTCTTCTAGTCAATAAAATATCTTCGGTTTTCTGCTGTTTTTTTACTTTTTTTTAAAAAAAAGTCCTTTTTGGACAAAAAAAGATATAAAAAACGCTTTTCTTAACATTTAATACTTAGATAAAGTCTAAAAAATCTACGAGAAAATCTATAAAATAGCTTCTTTAATCTTCTTCACGAGTTTCTTTTATCGATTCTTCTTTTATATCTTCTTCTTTTATCGGAGTTGGTAATCTTTCTAAAGCTATCTTTAATACTTCATTCGCATTACTTAAAGGAATAATTTTTAAGCCTGATTTAACGTTCTCTGGTATCTCGGCTAAATCTTTCTCATTCTCTTTAGGTATGATAACTTGTTTTAAGCCTCCTCTTAAAGCCGCTAAAAGTTTTTCTTTTAAACCACCTATCGGTAAAACTCTACCTATTAACGTGATCTCTCCCGTCATCGCTACATCGTTCCTAACTGGAATCCCTGTTAATGCTGATACTAAAGATGTGTACATTGCTATACCTGCTGATGGACCATCTTTTGGGGTCGCTCCTTCCGGAACATGAACGTGAATATCGTGCTTGTCAAAAAAAGTCGGCTTAATACCTAAAAATAATGCTTGTGAACGAACAAAAGAATAGGCGGCCTCTATGGACTCTTTCATAACATCTCCTAATTGACCTGTAAGGGTGATTTTCCCTTTCCCCGGCATAACTAATGCTTCTATCGAAAGAATATCTCCTCCTACTTCTGTCCACGCTAAACCTGTCGTAACTCCAACTAAATTCTCTTTACCTGCTACTCCAAAAGTATATTTCGGAACCCCTGCGTAAGATGACAAATTCTTCGATGTAATCTTTACCGACTTCTTTGTCCCTCCTTTACCTTGATTCTCTAAAAGCTCTTTCGTCGCTTTCCTTGCTAGTGAGGCTAGTTCTCTCTCTAAATTACGAACCCCTGCTTCTTGAGTATAAAAACGAATCAAATCTCTTAACGCTTCATCATCTATACTCCATTCTCTCTTGCTTAATCCTGCTGCAGACCTCTGCTTCGGTATTAAATGACGATGCGCTATCTCTATCTTCTCTTCTTCTGTATAACCAGATAAACGAATAATCTCCATCCTATCCATTAAAGGACGGGGCATCTTTAATGTGTTCGCTGTGGTGATAAATAATACATCTGAAAGATCATAATCTACTTCTAAATAATGATCATTAAAACTGTTGTTTTGTTCGGGATCTAAAACTTCTAAAAGAGCAGAAGACGGATCTCCTCGCCAGTCATTCCCTAACTTATCTATCTCATCTAGTAAAAATAACGGATTCGATGTCTTCGCTTTTTTCATACTCTGAATGATCTTCCCTGGTAAGGCTCCTATATAAGTCCTCCTATGTCCTCTGATCTCTGCCTCATCTCTCATCCCACCTAAAGAAACCCGAACAAAATTCCTACCGGTCGCTTTGGCTATTGATTGTCCTAAAGACGTCTTACCTACTCCCGGAGGTCCAACAAGACATAATATCGGCCCGTGAATCTTTTCCGTCTTCTGTTGTACCGCTAAATATTCTAAAATCCTTTCTTTGACTTTATCTAAACCATAATGATCTTCATCTAAAATCTTCTTCGCTGCGGAAATGTCTTTCCTAACTTTACTCTTCTTGTTCCATGGAACTCCTAAAATCCAGTCTAAATAGTTCCTAATAACTGTCGCTTCCGCAGACATAAGACTCATATTCTTAAGCTTCTTTAGTTCAGAATTCGCTTTCTCTCTTGCTTCAGATGAAAGCTTCGTCTTCGATATCTTAGCTTCTAACTCCTTTAAATCTGAAAGCTCATCTTCTTCTCCTAACTCCTTCTGTATCGCTTTCATCTGCTCGTTAAGATAATATTCTCTTTGACTCTTCTCCATCTGTCGCTTTACTCGGCGGCGTATCTTCTTCTCTACATATAAAATACCTATCTCTGCTTCCATATGAGAAAATAAAAGTTCTAAACGATCCTTCAAATCTGTCGTCTCTAAAAGATGTTGCCTGTCTGTAAGTTTTAACGAAAGATGAGAGGATATTGCATCGCTCATCTTTGAAATATCTTCCATCTGATTTATTGATACTAATACTTCTGGAGGTATCTTTCGATTCAATTTTACATACTGTTCAAATTGCATCAAAACAGAACGCGATAAAGCTGATAACTCTTTCCCTCCTGACTCTATATCTTGAACATCTTCAACTTCAGCTTCCATAAACTTCGCTTGCTCGGTGAATTTCTTTATCTTTACTCTCGATAAACCTTCAACTAAAACTTTTACCGTACCATCTGGAAGTTTCAATAATTGTAAAACATTTCCTAATGTCCCAACTGAATAAACATCACTTGAGCTAGGCTCATCAATCGCTGCATCCTTTTGGGCTAGTAAAACTATTTGATTGTCTTTGTTTTGTACCGCTTCGTCTAAAGCTAATACTGAACGCTCCCTGCCAACAAATAATGGAACTATCATATACGGAAAAACTACTATGTCCCGTAACGGTAAAATAGGCAGAACTTTGTTCGTTCCCTTCTCCACTTCCTCTTTCCCCTTCCTTCTATCCTGATAAAATTCAGCCAGTCTTACCTTTCTTGGTGTCAGAGTATATTAAAAGAGGGGAACTATCTCCTGCAACAACCTTTTCGTTTATAGATACTTCTTTTAATCCATCTAGTGTCGGAAGATTAAACATACTATCTAAAAGAAGCTCTTCTAAAATTGCTCTTAGTCCTCTCGCTCCTGTCTTACGACTGATTGCTTTCTTCGCTATTGATGCTAAAGCTCCTTCCGAAAAATTAAGACTTACATTGTCAAAACCAAATAATGCTTGATATTGCTTGATTAACGCATTCTTCGGCTTGGTTAAAATCTCTACTAATGCCTTCTCATCTAAATCATGAAGATACGCTAAAACTGGTACCCTCCCTACAAATTCTGGTATCAGACCATACTTTAAAAGATCCTCTGGCTCTAAATCCTTTAAAATATCCATATCCATTATATCTTCTGATGCTTTTACTTTCGCTCCAAAACCTATAGATGAAGTGTTCTTCCTTTGTGATATTATCTTGTCTAAACCTGAAAACGCTCCTCCACAAATAAATAATATATTCGTCGTATCAACTTGTAAAAACTCTTGTTGAGGATGCTTCCTTCCTCCTTGTGGTGGAACCGACGCTATCGTACCTTCCATGATCTTTAATAACGCTTGTTGAACCCCTTCTCCTGAAACATCTCTTGTTATCGACGGATTATCTGATTTCCTCGAAATCTTATCTATCTCATCAATGTATACTATACCTCTTTCGGCTTTCTCTATATTGTAATCTGCTGCTTGTAAAAGCTTTAAAATTATATTTTCTACATCTTCTCCTACATAACCAGCTTCGGTTAATGTCGTCGCATCTGCCATCGCAAACGGTACATCTAATACTCTAGCTAAGGTCTTGGCTAAAAGAGTCTTACCACTACCTGTTGGTCCTATAAGTAAAATATTTGATTTCGCTAATTCTACTTCTTGTGTATTGCTAGATGAACTATTTAATCTCTTGTAATGATTATAAACGGCTACTGATAAAACTTTCTTCGCATACTCTTGTCCTATAACATATTCATCAAGAACTTCTTTTATCGCTACTGGCGTCGTCTTGTGATCAATATCCGAAACCTGTGTCCTATTCTCTTCCTTGATAATGTCTGAACAAAGATCTACACATTCATCGCAAATAAAAACCGTAGGCCCCGCTATCAGTTTGCGAACCTCATGCTGACTCTTACCGCAAAAACTGCAATATAGTGTATTCTTGCTGTCGCTCCCTGATGACGTCGTCTTTCCCATTTCTTCCCTCTGCTTTTTCGTTCCTATCTTGTACTTTGTCCTTCGTTTACCTTCTTCCTTGAGATTACAACCTCATCTATAAGACCAAAAGTCTTTGCTTCCTCTGGAGACATAAAATTATCCCTATCCATCGCTCTTTCTATCGTCTCAAGAGACTGACCCGTCCTCGATACATAAATGTCATTTATTCGAGAACGAAGCGATAAAACTTCTTTCGCATGGATCTCTATATCTGATGCTTGTCCCCTAAAACCTCCTGATGGCTGATGTATCATTATCCTCGAATTCGGAAGAGAAAACCTCTTGCCTTCCTTCCCCCCGGTCAAAAGTAGAGAACCCATAGACGCTGCTTGTCCTATGCAAAGAGTCGAAACATCACAACTTATGTAATTCATCGTGTCTAATATCGCTAAGCCAGCGGTAACTGATCCTCCAGGAGAATTAATATAAAACGATATATCCTTATTCGGATTCTCTGACTCTAAAAACAATAGCTGCGCACAAATAAGACTAGATACTTCATCGTTAACTTCTCCAGTCAAAAATATTATCCGTTCCTTTAAAAGACGCGAATATATATCAAATGATCGCTCTCCTCGGCTCGTCTGCTCAACTACCATAGGAACTAATGTATTCATATATAAATCTAAAGAATCTCTCATATCCTGAAAACCTTCCTTATTGTCCATCAGCCTCAGATGCTTTAGTCTTTTTCCCTTTCTTTGACGGTTTATCTTCTTCTTTATCATACCAAGAATAAAGATCTTCTACTGATACTTTATGGGGTTCTGTTTGAACTTTTTCAAGTATGTATGAAACAACTTTATCTTCAAAAACTTGAGCTTGAATCGAATCTCTAAATCTCTCGTTCTTCGAATAAAAATCAAAAAGCATCTTCTCTCTTCCTGGATAACGGCTTGCTTCGGCTAGTAAAAACCTATTAATGTCTGCTGAGTTCGCTTGAATGTTCTCTGAATTCCCAACTTCTGCAAGAATTAAACCTAAACGTACTCTCCTGTCCGCTATGTCTTGGTATTCTGACTTTAAAGACTCATCGGGTTGCTTGTTTCCTTTTTGTTGCTCTTCTTGCTCTAATTGCTTCCATATGTTCGAAAACTCTAAATCCTTCATACCTTCTGGTACTTCAAAATGATATTGTTCGGCTAAAGCATCCAATAAAGCCCTCTTTAAATGACTATGGGTAATACTTTCGTATTCTCTTGAAAGCTCTCCTTTGATAACTTCTCTTAATTTCGATAAACTCTCTTGCCCAAAGGCTTTGGCTAAATCTTCATTAACTTCTGTTGGCTTTAAACAACGAAGCTCCTTTAAAGAAACCTTAAATTCTGCATCCTTTCCGGCTAAATCTTTAGCATGGTAATTATCTGGAAACTTTACTTTGATAACCTTTTCTTCTCCTGCCTTAAGCCCTATAACCTGATCCTCAAAACCTGGAATAAAACTCCCTGAACCAAGCTCTAATGGAAAACTTTTCCCCGTGCCTCCTGGAAATTCTTTGCCTCCTACTGAACCAACAAAGTCTATAACCGCTATGTCTCCTTTAACCGCTTCTCTTGCTTCTTTTACTGCTTCCGTATCTCTGCGACTCTTCGCTAAATCTGATAAGGCTTTATCTATATCTTTTTCTTCTACTTCTGAATAAACTTTCTTTATCTTTATTTTACTAAAATCTATTGGAGGTATCTTAGGTAAAATTTCTACTTTTACTGAAAATTCTAAATCCTCTCCTTCCTTAAAAGATACTATATCTACTTTAGGTTGAAGTGCTGGCTTTATTTCTTGTTCTGTAAATAAAGCTTTTACTGAATCACTTATAACTTTATCTAAAACTTCTCCCATAATCGAATCGCCATACTTCTTCTTTAAAAAAGGTAATGGTGCTTTCCCTGGACGAAAACCAGAAAGGTTTACTTTCTTGCCTACTTCTTTTAGTTCTTCATCAAATTTGGTGGCAATATCTTGTGATGCTATAACTATATTATAATCTCTTTTAAGACCTTCTGCTTTGTTCTCCGTTACTTTCATAACTAATCCTATTCTAAATAATCCTAAACTAATTAAAAGGTGGTACGGGCGAAGGGACTTGAACCCCCATGGCTTGCGCCACCAGAACCTAAATCTGGCGTGTCTACCAATTCCACCACGCCCGCTTACCTTATGCTTAAAAGACTACTATCCTTAGCCCTTAAGAAATGTTCTCTATACCATGAACTAGAAAACTTGAAAACAGTTTTACATGAAAAAATGTTTTTTTATAGCTCTTCCTTTTGCTCTATTAAAACTTTCGTAAGTCGTTTCTGTAATTCCGTAAGAGAAATAGGCTTGATTATAAAATCATTTATCTTCGATTCTTTCGCTTCCATTACGGTCTCTATCCTACCGTCTCCTGTAATCAGAATAACAGGTGTAAACTTGTTCTCTTCTCCTAAATCTCCTTTGCGTAAAGAACGACAAAGCTCTAAACCACTAATCCCTGGCATCTTATGATCTAAAAAAATAACACTAAAATGTTGTGACTTTAAATAATCTGACGCTTCTTCACCATTACTAGCTTCCGTAATATCTCTACAACCTATTTGTGAAAGAGTGTTCTTTACTAAACTCCTCGCAAAACGTTCGTCATCAATTATTATATATGAATAATTTGAAAAATTAATGTCCTTAGGCTTATTGGTCGGCTCAAACATCTCTTTATCTTCCTCCTTATTGATCTTTTGTAACTCTTTTACCTTTGCCTAATGAACATCTTCTAGATGATACTTTCAAAACGTTCGTAGGATTAAGTGGTGTGTTAAACCAAGTTACTCCCCAATGAAGATGAGGACCCGTAGACCTGCCACTAGATCCAACTAAGCCTATTATTGACCCTTTCTTAACTTTGTCTCCAACCTTTACATTGATTTTACTCATATGAGAATAGCTCGTAGATATGCCATATCCATGATCTATAATTACCATTTGTCCGTTATAAAAGTTATCTGTTACCGCATAAGTAACTGTTCCTGAGCCCGAAGCCTTAATTGGTGTTCCTTCTTTCGCTGCAATATCTAAACCTAAATGGGGACTCTTCGGTACTCCATTCAAAATCCTTTGACTGCCATAAATACTAGAAATCTTGCCTTCTATAGGTTGTATAAAACAACCAGGAAATAAAGATGGCTTACTACTAATCTCTCTTGCCTGTTTGACTTCTTTTGCCTGCGAACGAATAATCTCTAAGTCTTCCTTAGATGGATCTACTTGCTTCTTCGGTAGTGCGTTAATCTTTTGAATATTCCACTTGTTCTCTTTTATTAAAAGTGTCCTCGTATCTTCTGTACCATTCGGAAACTTTACTTTTACCTTTAGATCTCCTACTGAATCCCTAGAAATACCAAAAATAAATTCTCCTTTCTTTGAAACAGGAATGGATTTATTCCCAATAAATACTTTAGACCCTGGAGTCGTTCGTCCATATAACATATTTCCTTGAACGGCTTTGCCAAAAATATAAAAACGATTCGTTGCACTTTCTGCTTCTAAAAAAGGAACAAAAAAACTAATCAAAATCAGTGAAAGTAAAAAATATTTATTCATAATGGTAATTGCCCTTGTAAACTTACTTCTTCCTCTTTGTTCTTTTTGCGGGAAACTTTCGGAACTATCTCTTTAGTATTCCTTTCTTCTCCTAAAACTTTAACTGGTACTTGACCATCTGAAAATTCTATACGCCAAAAATCTCCAACTTTAGCCGATGATGCCTCACTTATCGGATGTCCTCCTTCTCCTATAACTAATGCAAAACCTCGAGAAAGAATCTTAGTATAAGAATAACTTTCTAGCAAGCGAGCTGTCCCCTTAAAACGTTCTTCTAAACTTGTTCGATAAATATTTATTGCTACTTCTAATCGCTCACTCTTATCATCAAGACGTTCTATATATTGTTCTATTATATCTTCTAATCTAGGAATCCCTCGCGAAAGTCCTTCTATCTTCGTCTCTAATTCTCCTAAAAAACGAATCGAAGAATCAAAAAGACGAGACCTCAAAAGTCCTAACATACTTAAAAGATCTCTACGAACTGGAACTACTTTCTCTGCCGCACCTGTCGGAGTCGGAGCTCTTAAATCTGATGCATAGTCTATTAAAGTCGTATCCGTTTCATGACCAACGGCGGATATTAAAGGTATCGTACAAGAAGCTACTGCACGAACAACCTCTTCTTCATTAAATGCCCATAAATCTTCTATGCTACCTCCTCCTCGGGCTACTATTAAAACGTCCGGACGAGGAATATTTCCTTGTGAAGTAGATAAACCTCCTTCGGGAATACTACTAAAACCTCTAATCGCTTCACTTATCTTGCTCGACGCTCCTTCTCCTTGAACGGGAACTCCCCAAAGTAAAACATGTCGCGGAAAACGATCTTGTAACCTATGTATTATATCTCTAATAACGGCTCCTGTCGGAGATGTTATTATTCCTATAACCTCAGGAAGAAAAGGTAACTTCTTTTTCCTATCTTCAGAAAAAAGACCTTCAGAAAATAATTTCTTCTTCCTTTCTTCTAAAAGTTTTAAAAGCTCTCCTTCTCCTGCTAATTCTACTTTTTCTACTATTATTTGGTAATTTGAACGGGCTGGATAAGTCGTTATCTTACCTGTACAAACTATCTCTTGACCATCTTTTAAAAAATTTACAAAACTTGAATTCTGTCCTCGCCAAGATACTGCGTCTACTACCGAATCTTCATCTTTTAAAGAAAAATATATATGACCTGAACTCGCCTTCTTTAAACCAGATACTTCTCCTCTTATCCTTATGTGCGAAAAAGAACCTTCAATAAAGCTTTTCAATAGCAAAGAAAAATCTGTAACACTAAAAATCTTCTCAGGAGAAAAATGCAAAAAATCTTCAATCATATAATTTATTGCCTTACTTCCTATTCTTTGGTTAGTCGCATATTATTACAATTTGAATTGATAAGCTTTGCTTCTTCTGTTTGTTTTATATCTCCTCGGTGAAGCTCAAAAGATCTTATCCCTTCTAACCCTAAATCCTTATTCACGCTGGCTAAAATATCTTGCCCTAAAATAGCTAAATGCTTCTGGTCTAAATTATCCTTAAATAAAGGATGTCTGTTTAAATATAATATAACCTTATCTGTAATCTTTGGTACATTTAAGCAAATGTTCTTAAAAAAAACTTCTGAAACAAAAAGACGACCAGTAAAAACTTGCATCTTCCTAAACTTCTTTTGCTCGTTATATGTCGGTATCCATAAAGGGGGAAGTTGAATAAAATCTGAGGTCATATAAAAATCTTCCTCTCTACTTCCTTCTGCATTGTCCTTCGCTAAACTTGAAAAACTAAAAACTAAAACGCTTAAACTAATTAACAAAAATAAACGAAATCTCATAATATTTACTTCTTCCTTAGAGCTTTAAAAAAATCTTGTAATAAATCTCGGCACGCTTCTTCTTGTAAACCTCTAAATACTAAAGGACAATGAAGATTCTTTTGATGGGCGTAAACTCGGCAACCATGATCTATGCCTCCTCCTTTTACATCATACGCTCCAAAATATAATTGCTTAATGCGGCTGTACGATATCGCAGTCGCACACATAGGACAAGGCTCTAAGGTAACAAAAAGCGAAAAATCTTCTAAAAAACGAGACCCTATAATCTTAAAACCTTCTTTAAGTGCTAAAATCTCCGCATGTGCTGTCGAATCTTGTAGCTCTTCTACACGATTGTGGCAAACAGATATTATTTCTTTTGTCGTAGAATGAAAAAGAACTGCTCCAATCGGAACTTCTCCTAAAAAACTCGCTTCTCGAGCCGCTGATATTGCTTGTGATATAATCGCTTCCATAGTTCTTTATTATAGCATACCATTAGCAAAAACAAAGGATGGTTTTCATGGATAATGAAAAAAAAGAAAGATTAGCAAAAGTTATTGCAAGAGCTGGTATCGCTTCTAGACGTGATGCAGAAAAATTAATCCTTACTAATAAGGTTAAAGTAAATGGAAATATTGTTTCTTCTCCTGCTACTAATGTTTCAAAATTAGATAAAATTGAAGTAGAGGGTAAACAAATTTCTCTTAACCCAAATGTCCGAATATGGCGTTATCATAAACCTATGGGCTTAATTACTTCACATAAAGATCCTCAAGGAAGACCAACGGTATTTGATGATATTAAAAATAAATTACCAAGAGTGATTTCGGTCGGAAGGTTAGATCTTAATTCTGAAGGACTCTTGTTGCTTACTAATGATGGTGATACTGCTCGCTTTATGGAAAATCCTAAAACGGCATGGAAACGAAAATATCGAGTGCGTGTACATGGTAATGTAACAGAAGATATTATTGAAAAAATATCAAAAGGTATCATGATTAAAAATGTATACTATGCTCCAGCAGAGGTGATTTTAGAAAAAAAACAACGAACTAATAATTGGCTGCTTGTAACAATTAAAGAAGGGAAAAATAGAGAAATCCGAAAAATTATGGAATTCTTTGGTCTTAAAGTTACTAGACTTATACGAATTGCTTATGGTCCATTCCAGCTAGGAAATCTTCAAAAAGGTGAAATTAAAGAGATCCCTTCTAAAGTGATTCGGGAACAACTTGGTATCGAAAATAAAGGCGAAAAATGAGAATCATTGCCGGAAAAGCTAAAGGAAAAAAATTACTGTTTCCTCCTCCTGAAATAACTCGTCCAACCTCAGATAGAGCAAAAGAAGCTTTGTTCTCTATATTGGAAGCAAAATTAACTGAAAAAGGTATCGCTTTCTCTCAGATAAATTTCTTAGATGCTTTTGCTGGTAGTGGTGCTATAGGTTTAGAGGCTTTGTCCAGAGGCGTAAAGTATGTCGTTTTCGTAGAAAAAAATCCTATTGCTATCGATTGTATACATAAAAACTTGAACTCTTTAAAACTAAACGAACGAGCGGATATATATACAGATTTATTCTTACTACCTAAAGCTAAAGCTCCTTTCTCTGTTGTATTCCTAGATCCTCCTTATGCAAAAAATCTCGTTCCCCCAGCTATCGTATATTTACAAAATAAAAATTGGATAGGAAAAAATACTATATGTATCGCAGAAACTGAAATAAAAGATAACTTAAATCAGATTCCTAATCTTTTGTTGGAAGATGTTCGAAAATATGGAAGAGCAAAACTCCTCTTCTTTGAAAAAATAAATGAGGATAAAAAAGATGAATAGTTTAATGCAAAACCTTAATGTATGGCAAAAAACTCTATTAGAAAGTGTCAAAAAAGTAGATACTCCTGATCTCTCGGAACGACAGATGGCTATTCTCTTGACTGTTTATTTAAAACCTTATCCTCATACAGTAAAAAGCTTGTCCGAATTATTGCTCATTTCTAAACCTCCTGTAACTAGAGCTTTGGACACCTTAGCTAACTATGGTTTTATTAAACGCCAACAAGATACTAAAGATAAAAGAAAAGTGCTTATTATGAGAACGGTAAAAGGGGCGGAATTTTTAAATAATCTTGCTAAAATAATTAATAAATCCGAAGGGGAATATAATTTATGATAAAAAAATTAAGCCTCTTGTCTGATAAATTACTTGGTATTTCTTTAGTCATTATATCTGCTATATCTTGTTCTATTGGTGCCTTCTTTTGGAAAATAGCTGATGCTAGCTTTAATATTGAGTTGGTGGCTGGATATTTTTTCCAAATCTTAGCTTTGCCTCTATTTATTCTCGCTTTTAAGTTTGGAAAACTATCTATCTTGCATCCTCTAATGTCCTTTAGTTATGTCGTAACCGTTATTTTAGGCGTTGTAATCCTTGATGAAAAAACATCTTTCTATCAAATATTGGGTCTTTCTTTGATCATTTTGGGAATAATTGTCTTGTGCAAGGAAAAAAATCAAAATGATTAAGTTAAATATAATTTTTTCTTTGTTCCTTATAATACTCAACACCTTCTCTAGTTCTCTTGGTGCCCTGGCTTTTAAAAAATCTGCTAATACTAAAAGTCCTTGGAAATATATTATATATGGATGTTGTGCATACTTCTTTTCTAGCATCACTCTAATCATAGCTTTGAAATATATCCATTTAGGAATAGCTATACCGTTAACGGCAATAACTTATCTTTGGACCCAGTTTTTTGCTTGTAAATATTTGGGCGAAACGATAACTAAAAAACAAAAAATAGGCTTAACCCTTATTGCTATTGGGATAATCTTTCTAGCTTTAGCTTCTTTCTAAAATAATGCGAAAATATTTGACAAATAAAAAAAGATAATATAGTATTCACAATAATTGTAAAAGCTCTTTTTTACATAAACTAAAGCATGAAACTATGAAAAACTTTTTCTCTAAAGAACATAAACTTTTTACTCTAACAGAAACAAAAGTAGACAATGCTTTTGTGGCGATATGTAGAAAAGCATATTCTTTTTTGCAAAGTAAAAAAGTGCTTAGTGTCAATGAAAAAAAGCTCGCTGATCTTTTAGAACAAATACTTCAAGAACAGATAATGATAATGATAAAAAATCATAATAGTGCAGATAAAGAAGAGCTTTTATTTAATAATTTTAGTAATTTTGCAAAAGGTTATGGAAATAAAATTCTAAATTTGGAAAGAGATGTTGCTGCAACTTATTTGCAGTATTCTGAAATATCTCCTGAAGTTGCTGCGGATATAAGAAAAACCATAAGAAAAATAGATAAAATTATTGGGCAACATTCTGTTTATTTTGAAGCCTTTTGCGATAAGGTTTATTGTAAAGGAAGATAAAATGGTTAGTGAAGAAAATATTTTTAGTGAGCAAGATAAAAATTTTATAAATGATATGTTGGAAGATGCTTATGCCGTTCCTACTTATCGAGAAGAAATTTTTAATCTGTTGTTGCGGGATGCTAAAGAAAAAGGTCCTTCTTTTATGCAATTAGAAGCAGAATATATTAAGAATAATAAAAGACATTCGATAAAGGCTAAGAAGCTGTTAATAAAATTGCTTCAAGAAAGAAAAACCAAAGAAAGATAAAAAGGAGAAAAAAGTGGTTTATAATGAAAAAAAAGTAGAAACAGTGATAAATTATCTTGTTGATTCTTTATTTGATAATAAAGAAACGATTGCTTCTTTTGAGAAAAAGATATGGAAATATGCTGGGGGTAAAAATTTTAATGATGCGAGGCTTTATAATCTTGTTCAGTTTACAATGGAAAGCAGAGCTTTTTCTAAATACAACCCAGAACTATTCAATAGTGTTATCAGAAAATTAGAAAAAGAAATGACCTTAAATTATAAATTGCGAATGGAAGTTTTAAAAGGCAATCATAACTTAGGTAATCAAGGACGTTAGAATTAAGGTATTATCATGACAAAAGACTTTGTGGAATTAAATCAAGGAAAGTTTTTTTTATCTTTTGAAGCGTTAAGGCAAATACAAGATG
>CALXRE010000075.1 GCA_944390645.1 uncultured Alphaproteobacteria bacterium
CTCTAAAAGAGCCGATTGCACCTTGGCTGGCGCTCTATTAATCTCATCTGCAAGAATAAGATTGTGAAAAATTGGTCCAGCTTGAAATGAAAATTTACCCGTCTCTTGATGATAAATATCGCTACCTGTTATATCTGCTGGAAGTAAATCTGGCGTAAATTGTATCCTTTGACTCTCTCCCTCTATTGCCTCTGATAATTTCTTTAATGCCTTCGTCTTTGCTAATCCTGGTGCTCCCTCTACTAATAAATTTCCATCTGATAATAAAGATATCAATAGCCTCTCTACTACAACTTCCTGTCCTATGATATTAGAATTCATATAATTTTTAAGTGCTAAAAAACTACTCTTAACTACTGATATCTCTGATTTGGAAGAACCTCCTATCGGGCTCGCTTGATCATTAAAAACTGTATTATCCATGCTGTCCTCTTCTTAAAATTATTTATTCTTTACAAACTATCATAATCAATACTAATTGCAAAGATATGCTTTCTGATAAAAAAATCTCTTTTAGACAAACTTATAACCAAAAAAGTCTTGCCTCTTTATAATATCTATGCTATCTTATTTAAATAGTTAAAGTATGAGGTGCTTAAAATGTCTTTATTTGAAGAACCAAAAATCTCTAAAGAAGAAGCTCATCAAATAGCTCAAAAATATATGGACAAGCAATACCATAAACAAGAGTTATTAAAAAGCGCTTCTTCATCTTTAAAAATTGGAAACGGTATTATTGAAAGAGCTGGAACTATACTATTGTGGTCTGGAGTCATCGCTGCTGCTGGTCTTGCTACTGACTATATAGGTCTATCCCTCTTAACTGGATTAATCGCTTCTGGCGTTGTAATCGGTTTTGGTGATGCTATTCGAGATTCTACTGATACTATCGCTGCTAAAAGTGCTTTCTCTAATGCTCTATGCTCTCTTGGCGTCGGAAGCTTAACCGCTCTTGCCGTTACTGCTGGAGCTTCATCTATGTTACCTGTTGCTGTATCAACTGTAGGCTTCCTTGCTTTTAGTTCTTCATATGTATACCATAGATTAAGATAGTTTATATACTTGCTTACATTATTGCATTTTAATATTTAACTCCTTATTATCTCTTTTATTCTTCTTTAAAAGTAAAGGATAGTTGTTAATTATGCCTCAACCAAAGTTTGTAAGCGCTTTATCTAAAAGTACAAAAATTTTTTTCGGGCAAGAAACTTCTGCTGGAATAGTCATGCTTCTTGCGGCTTTCATCGCTATCTTAATTGCTAATTCTCCTCTCTCTAATTGGTATCAAGGCTTTATATCAGATAAAATCGCTATCTCTTGGGGAAACCATTCTTTTTCCGCAAACTTAGATATGGTTGTCAAAGATATTTTAATGGTACTTTTCTTCTTCAATATTGGAATGGAATTAAAAAGAGAAATGGTAGATGGCTTCTTACGAAAACCATCTCAAATATTTGCTCCTCTTATTGCCGCTACTTTCGGTATGATAATCCCTGCTATCATCTATATCTCTATTAATTTTAATAACCCTACATATCTACATGGATGGGCTATACCTTGTGCTACTGATATTGCTTTCGCTGTCTGTATCCTAGCTCTCGCTGGAAAAAATGTTGATCCTACTGTAAAAATCTTTCTCCTTGCTATCGCTGTTTTTGATGATATCGGATCTATAATAATTATTGCTCTATTCTATGGAAATGAAATCTCTATAATGCCTATGGCTTTATCTTGCATTGTTGTATTAGCCTTAATATCTCTTAATATACTACAAATATCTGCTTTGTTCTTCTACGCTATCTTAGGTGTTTTACTCTGGATTTGTTTTCATAATGCAGGTATCCATACTACTATCGCGGGTGTTATCGTAGGTCTAGCTATACCTTTCAAGTGCACTATTAATGATAATAAAGTACTATATCCTTTAAATGATAATATCCGTTTATTTACTCCTTGGGTAAATTTCTTAATCCTCCCTATCTTTGCTTTTACTGAAGGTGGGGTGGATTTCCGCGGAATTACTATCGAAGACCTCCTTTCTCCTATATCTCTCGGTGTTGCTTTAGGGCTATTCTTCGGAAAACAAATCGGTATATTCGGGGCTACATATATATTAATTAAAATGAAACTTGCTCAGTTCCCTAAAGCGGTAAATCTTAAACATATTTATGGTGTATCTTTACTCTCTGGTATCGGATTCACTATGAGTCTTTTTGTTAGCAAACTCGCTTTCGATAATATCGAAATGCAAGATATGGCAAAAATAGGTATCATTATTGCTTGTATATTCTCTAGCTTGATTGGGCTTATCTTGTTTAGATTGGCAAAAAATAAATAAATATCTATTTCATCTTCTCTTTATCATAAATGAACTCATGTCATCACTTGGTGGATTGACTGAAAACTTAAAAACAGAATCAACTATATTATTAAAATCTTCTTCAAATCCTTTTTTATTTACATTGCTATTAACAATTCCTAGTAACCCTTCTTCTCCTAAAATTTCTCCTTCTTCTTTCGATCTACATTCACTTAAACCATCACTATAAACAAATATAAAATCTCCTCTATTAAAAGAAACTCTTAAATCATCATATCTAGCTCTACTACTTATCCCTAACGGAAGCCCTGAACCACTTATAACCTTTACTCCTCCTTTATCTCCTATAAATGGACGAGGACTAGCAGAAACTGAATACTCTAAAATAGAACTAGAAAAATCTATAATACCTAAGAAAAAAGTCGCAAACTGACCTCTCGGAAGCAAAGATAACAGTTTGCTATTCAACATCGTTAAATATTCTGATGGCTTTGAATATTCTATTATGGGATGTTGTTCTAATATTGTATGCAAACGAAACGTATTTATAGCGGCTGATACTCCATGACCTGAAAAATCACATGTATAAAACGCTACTTTATCTCCTATATCCTCTACTCCCCATATATCCCCTCCTAATTCTGAAGAAGAATTAAAATAATGTTTAATAAAAAGATCATATTTATTACTTATTTCTTTTATCTTTTTACTCGTAGGAAAAAGTTCTAATTGCATTTGTTGAGCATAGTTAAGCTCATTCTCTAATCTATTAAGTTGCTCTATCGTCTTCTCTGCTAAAATACGATTCTCTAAATGAACTTTTACTCGGGTAAAAAACTCTAAAGGATTAAACGGCTTCGTAATAAAATCCGTAGCTCCAAAAGGAAAAATCCTATCCCTTTGCTCCCTAGAATTATTCCCTGTCTCTACTAATATCGGAATATCTTTAAACTGTTTACTATCTTTAAGTAACCTTAATTGATCATAATTCTTAGATGTAACATCTATTATTATTACATGTGGTCTTATATCTTCCTTTATCTCTAACGCTTCTTTAATGTTGTTAACTTTATATATTGTTTCTACTCCCATTAAAAATAGTAAACTCTCTGTAACCTTTTGTTTCGAAAAATCTTCATCAATAATTAAAACTCTACTATTTTTAAATCTACCTCCTATATCCCTAATCTCTGATCCTTGAAGCTTATATTTATCTACAAATACCTGTTCCTTTGTATCTTCATCTAACTCAAAAGATATTGATATCTCCCTACCATTTCCTTCTATTACACAAGAATCTGCTATCATCGCTATTAAAAACAATCCTTTACCTGACTTGCTGGCCATATCCGGAAAAGTACTTAAAACTGATTCTTGAAAACCATCTCCATCATTAATTATCCTTATTTTAAGACTCTTATCATCCCATGTCGTAATTATTTCTATCCCTCTAGCTTTATATGAATTGGCTTTTATACGATTCTCTACCTCTAAAAAATATTTCTCTAAATTGTATGCTGTATTCCGATTTTTACTCCCTAATTCTAAATTACCATGGATAAGGGCATTAACCATCGCTTCATGAAGTGATATCCTTATCACATCTTTCGCTTCTTTATTAAAAATACCTCTTCGAATCAAACTGTTCACAAATGTCTTAGCTGCATCTTTGTAATAAACTGTTTCATTCGATAACAAAAATGTCATCTCTTGCTTGCAATCATCTATAGATACTTCATCTATAAAACGTCTTATCCTTGATGTTGGTAAAATAGTATCAATAAAATATTTAACTGATGTAGAAGTGTATTGCTCTATCTCTTCTTGTGAAGTACCTCTTGGTACTCCAATTATTAACTTCGGAGGAAAACCTCTCAAAAGCAAATCTAATGTAACGATCGGTTGAATATCTGAAGGCC
>CALXRE010000076.1 GCA_944390645.1 uncultured Alphaproteobacteria bacterium
TAACCTCAACTACATCTCCTACATTCGTACCAAACGGTGCTAAATAATCATACCGTTCTGTTACTGGTAAGGGAATAATTACAGAAACTATTTTGTTATTTCCACTGTTCATAAAATATCCAAAATGATATGCTTTAAATCAAAATATCTTTATTTATAACAGGCTTAAAAAAGGGAATAAATGAGATTCTTTATAAATACTATCGATATAAAAGAAATAAACTCTTTAAATCAAACTGGAATGGTTGATGAAATTAATACTAACCCTTCTATACTAGCTAAAGCTACTTCGCCTATTAAAAAACTATTAAAAAAAATCGCAAAACAAAAAGATAATGCGGTTACTATAACCCCTGATTTACTCCTAGAACTCTATAAAATACCCTAACTACTCTAGACATCGAAACCTTCAAAAGTGACTAAAAAAATGGACATTCTATAATATGAAAGAATCTTTAACCCCTAGTATCTTTTACTCCGCTGATGATAAACTGAGAAATATTATCGAGTCTTGGTTGCTTGATTTAAAAGCTAAAAAAAGAATGTCTATAAAAACTATTTATTCTTATGGATACGACTTAGCTTCTTTCTTAGCTTTCTTGAATACATATAACTCTAAAATACCTAACCTAAATACCTTAATTAATCTAAAAGTAAAAGATTTCCGCGCCTTCCTTAGTAAGGAAAATGAACGTAATATGCAACATTCTTCAATGGCTAGAAAAATGTCTTCTTTGCGAAACTTCTTCCGTTGGTTGGCTAATAATAATTACGGGAAAAATCCCGCTATCCGAGCTGTTCGTTCTCCAAAACCAACTCGGTATATCCCTAAACCTCTAGAAGAAAACGATGCCTTAAAAACTATTTTCTCAGCCCAAGATCTCTATGATCTTCCCTGGTTAGGCCTAAGAGATACAGCTTTGTTCTCTCTCTTATATGGAGCAGGTCTTCGTTTGGGAGAAGCATTAGCTTTGAATATTGAAGATATTCCTAGAGGAGATACTATGACTATAACGGGAAAAGGTAATAAACAAAGAGTCGTACCTTTGTTGCCTTTCGTAAAACAAGCAATCCAAAATTATTTAAATATATACCCTCTAACTAAAAAACCTGATGCTCCTCTTTTCATCGGAAAAAACAAAAAAAGACTAAACCCTGGTGTGGTTCAACGACAAATCCGAAGATTGCGAATCCTTCTCAATCTCCCTGATACAGCTACTCCTCACTCCTTGAGACATAGCTTCGCTACACACCTCTTGTCTGCTGGCGGAGATCTACGAACTATCCAAGAATTACTGGGACATGCTTCCTTATCTACTACTCAACGATATACTGAAGTAGATACTCAAAAATTAACTAAAATATATAACGCTTCACACCCTAGAGCGAATAAAAAAAATTAGTTGCTACTGCTTTTTTCCTTATTCTTCTTTTACAAACTTTATCTCTAGCTTACTCGCTACTGATGATGGTGAGAAAACCCTTATTATAAAAGGAAGAGAAGTATGTGGTAAAATCTCGTTCGTACTTATGCTAGATACTTGCTTTTGGATCTCTTGACCAGAAACATCTTGTAAACTTACTTTTATTAACGGAACAAATAATACCTTCCCTGTATTATTATATACTTTCCCACTAACTTCTAACATATCTATACCATCTTCTACTATCATCTGCTGCTTTACTTCTTGAAATTCTAAACCAAAACCTGGTATCTCTGCTTCTATTCCTAAAAAAGTATATAATGAATTTAAAAATGGCATCTTCTCTACTAACCAAAAACGACCAAACCATAAACCAGAAAAAATACTTAAAATAAAAATTCCTATAACTATCTTCTTCAAAGATGACTTAAATGAAAAACTCTTCTCTTCTGCTTGCATGCCTGTAGAATCTAATGAAAAATTCATAACACTTTCGGGAAACAATATATCTTCATCTTCTGAATCCGTTTTCTCTTCCTTTGCTTCATCCTTAGATAAATTATCTTCTCCTCCCCTGCTCTCTTCAAAAATTGTGTCCGCCTCTACTAACGTACTTTCTTCTTTATCTTGTTCTTCAAAATATCCTGCCGTTAATTCTTTTTCTTCTCTTACAAAAACTTCTTCCTCTGGATGCCAAATATGTTTACATCTAAAACACCTTACTTTTAAAACGCTCCCCTTAGAAAATTCATCGCCTAATAAATATTCAGTATGACAAACAGGACAAATTATATACATGATAAAAAACCTAAGCTAGTTTTGACTTATTTTACTTATATGATTAAACTGCTCCTAAGACAAGTATTTAAAGGATTAGTTACGTGCAAAAAAATAAAGCTTCTCTACCAAATATAGTCGAATTCGAAAATGTCGGGCTAAGATATGGTCAAGGACCTGAAATCTTAAAAGATATCCGCTTTTCTCTCGCTCCTGGTTCTTTCCATTTCCTTACTGGAGAAAGTGGAGCAGGAAAAACTTCTTTGTTGAGCCTAATGTATCTGGCTAACAGCCCAACCCGTGGAAGACTTAGCCTCTTCGATACTGAAGTTAATAATACTAATCGAAAAAAATTCCCCGAAATACGTAGAAATATTGGTGTCGTTTTTCAAGACTTCCGTTTACTAGACCATTTAACTGCTCAAGAAAATGTCGCTTTGCCTTTACGAGTCATGGGAATAAAAGAACTCGAAATAAAAAGACATGTTAATGAATTATTATCTTGGGTGGGTTTGGCTGAACATATTAATGCTAAACCTCCTACTCTAGCTGGAGGACAAAAACAAAGAGTCGCTATCGCAAGAGCTTTAATAAATCGTCCTAAATTACTCCTCGCTGATGAACCAACAGGAAATGTCGATGATCGTATCGCTACTCGATTACTTCGTTTGTTCATCGAACTTAATAAAATCGGAACTACTGTCGTAATCGCAACACATAATGAAAGTTTAATAGAACGATTCCCTTTCCCTAGACTCCATTTAAGCTCTGGACGATTAAAAGTATTACCTTCTTCTAAAATATCTTCCTTCAAAACTTAACGAGATTACAAAATGCTTGATTTCAAAAAGTATACTCAAAACTTGCCTTTCGCATATGACACTTCTAGCCTCTTCTTGCCTTGGATTATGATGCTTATGGTCTTCTTGGCTTCTTTAACTATAGCGGGATCCTTGGCGGTAAATAATATGGTCAAATATTGGAACTCTTCTATCTCTGGTTCCTTAACCGTACAAGTAATGCCTTCTTCCGTAAAAACTTCTGAAAATATCGTAGATAATACTATGGCTGAAGTCGATAGAACTGTTGCTGTCTTAAAACAAACTCCCGGAATAACTGATGTCCATGTATTAAATAATGATGAAATCGGTAAACTCTTAGAACCTTGGCTCGGAAATATTGCTCTCCATGAAGATTTACCTGTACCTCGGCTCATCGATGTCAAAATAAATATCCCTGAAAACCTAAATCTCCCTAAACTTAAAGATGAATTAGCAAAATATGCTCCTAATGCTTCCTTAGATGTTCATAGAATATGGTTGGCAAAACTTATTTCCTTAGCTTCTACCTTAAAATTCCTCGCTTGGATGGTCTTGCTCCTTGTCTTGATAACAACCGCTATTACTGTCATATATGCTACCTTCACTAGCTTGGAAGTACATAAACCTGCTATCGAACTCTTACATCTTATCGGTGCTCGTGATGCTTATATTGCTCTTTTATTTTCTCGAAGAACTCTAACTTTTAGTCTCGCTGGCGCTTTTATCGGTACTTTTTTAGCTCTACCTTTAATAATTATTATTGGAACTATGTTGTCTGGACTCCAAGAAGGCTTATTGGCTAGAGCAAGCCTTGCTTGGTTCCAATGGTTCTTTATTGCTTCTATTCCGTTCTTCGCTGCTGTATTATCTGCTGTTACTGCTTTCTTAACTGTTGCTTGCCAACTGAAACGTACTATGTAATGAAAAAATTCTTTTCTCTTATCGCTTTTGCTCTCTTTGCTACCTGGATATTAGGTTTTATCCTCTTTATAAAATACATACAAACCTTAAATCCTGATGATAATATCGTAAAAACTGATGCTATCGTCGTCCTAACTGGAGGATCTCAAAGAATCGCTACCGCTGCTGAATTATTTAAGCAAGATTATGCAAAAAAAATGTTCATTTCTGGAGTCGGTGGCGGAGCAAAACTTAAAGCAATGACTGGAACCGATATAATACCTGAAGAAAAAAAATTCCATATCGTCTTAGGAAGAGATGCCGAAAATACTAAAGAAAATGCTATCGAAACCGCTGAATGGATAAAAAAAGAAGGCTTTAAATCTTTACTCCTGGTAACTGCTGCTTATCATATGCCTAGAAGCTTATTTGAACTAAAAAAAGCTATGCCTGATGTAACCCTTATTCCTTATCCTGTATTCCCTCAAGCTCTGCAAAATGATAATAAAATAGCTTTTAAATGGCTATTTATTGAATATAATAAATTTATTGCTGTCGTTTTATGGTCTTGGATTCGAGGTTAGAATGTTATTCTTACGTTCTCTGTTTTTTACTTCATATCTAATCTTAGATACTTTCTTCACTTGCTTCTTTGGTCTCCTATTATTACCTCTTCCTCCTAAATTCGCTATTAAAAATGCTCATTTCTGGTCTCGAAGAATTATAATCGCAGCTAAATATATCTTGGGACTTAAGCTAATTATCAAAGGTGCTGAAATATTACCAAAAAACGGTGGTTATATTATTGCTTGTAAACATCAATCTGCCTTCGATACTATAATCTTCCATAGCTTCATACCTGAACCTATTATGATTTTTAAAAAAGAATTAGCTTATATTCCTTTAATTCGTCAGCAACTCTTGAAAACTGGTTGTATACCTGTAGATCGTAAAGGTGGAACTAATGCTATGCGAAATATGTTCGAAGAAGCTAAAGCTAAACTAAACGCTGGAAAATCTATTGTGATCTTCCCAGAAGGAACAAGAACTGCTCCAGGAACAACTACCGTATACAATCCTGGGGTCTTCTTATTGTATGAAAAATGTAACGTCCCTGTATTCCCTGCCGCAATAAACTCTGGATACTTCTGGCCTAGAAACTCTTTCCGTAAAAAAAAGGGGACTATTACTCTCCAAATATTACCTCCTATGCCTTCTGGCTTAAAAAAACAAGAATTCTTAAATGAACTTAAAAATAATATTGAAAACTCTATGCTAAAATTACAAAAAAATTAAAAACCTCGGTTGAAATTACCTTGTGTGGTATGGGGAATTTCTTTACCTAAAACTAATTGCCTCCAAATCCTCAATACCTCTTCTGGAGTATATTCCCTTAAAATAAAATCTCCTCGTAAAAAACCTGCTCCTGTCTCCTTCGCTCTGGTGGCTAAACTTATGGCTTCTTCTCCTATTACATAAACCCTATGCCCTCTCTTTATCTTTCGAAAAAAACCGTCCGTAGATCTTAATATTATATCCTCACCTACTTGAATGTCTGTCTCGCTAATAAATAATGGGGTATCCTGATACATTATAAATGTACTATATAAACCAAAACTTTTAGTAATCTCTTTGATGTTATCCAAAGAATCTTCCGGAGATAATGTAAATCGAGACGCCTTCAAATCCATTATCTCTGATGCACTCTCTCTATTTAACGTATAAATAGACCAGTCTGTACTAAAATCTACCTCTGATATCGGCAACATCTTTAAACCACTTAGATTCCCTATCTCCCACTTCTTATAACCTTGAGATAACAAACTCCTAATAAAAAATAAATTCTTCTCATTATCCCAATAACGGCTTATGACTGGTATTGATATCCTGATCTTTCCTTTACCAACTTTATTGGAAAGATTATTTATTTCCTCCTCTGTCCCGCTAACTATAAGCTCAAATATCCCCGCAAAATCATCTTCTGTTAATAGCGAAAGTGAAGATATATTATCCGTTTTTAAAATATACCTTTGCTCTGTAACTATTTGTGTCGGATAGTTTATTTTTATACTCTTCTCTTCTGAAACCTCTTGAGCATATAGTTGACGCCGAATGTCATTTAATATCGATACGGGAACAAATAATGATTTAGAATTTAAATACGAAAACGAATTTAATACATATTTTGTTTCCCCTGTCTTAGAAAAACTCTCAAATGCCCTCTCTTTTAAACCTATCTCTTGTTTCGCTGGTAAAAATTTATCCTTATACTCTACTCTGCCTCCTAAAGATGATTCCGCTATAATCTTATCTTCTTGAATAATTAACTTAACATCTATTGGTTCGCGCCTCTTATATTGAGATATATTGGGTCTTAAATAATCATAAAAACCTTTAACATAACTAGATGATGATATATATATCGCTGAACCTTCTGGAATGTATGGATGATCCTTTGGTAATCTTATCCATATACTCTTTCCCGATAAACCTGTAACCCTAAAATGAAAACTATTGTCTTGCATATGATCTATCGCAAATCCATAGGGCTTCTCTCTACCTGGAATATCTATTTGTAAACCATCATGAAGTCCTATATCAACTGATGGAATAATATGAATGTAATCTCCTCCTTCCCTATGCGATAGCTTATCTAAAAAACCAATACATAAACCTCTGTGTCCTACAAAATCTCTATCTATTACTTCTGAACTTTTCCGAGAATTAAGATATAATTTCGTCCATGGTCGTGCAAATATCATCTGCATATTCTTCTCTTTGCGCTTGTCCTTTTCTCCCTTGTCTAGTAAACAACGATAAAAGTCCGTTACCGCCGCAACATATAATGCATTCTTCTTCCTACCTTCTATTTTTAACGCTCTAACTGTACTATTTTTTAAAATCTTTAAAACTTCTTCCCTCTGCGCTAAATCCTTCATCGAAAATAAATGTTCCGAATGCCCCGAAAAATTATATGCTTTCCTACACGGATATAAACAACGACCCCTATTTGCACTACAACCCGTCGTTAAAGACGAAAAAAGACATAAACCACTGTAACTATAACATAGTGCTCCATGAATAAATACTTCCGTCTCTATTCCTTCTATACTGGAAATATCTCTAATCTCTTCTAATGTAAGCTCCCTAGCAAGAACTACTCTATTATAACCCATTTCTTTTAATGCTTCTGCTCCTGCTCGATTATGAACTGCCATCTGAGTACTTCCATGTAATCTAAGTCTCGGAAAATGTTTCTTAATAAGCCTTCCTAATCCTATATCTTGTACTATTATTCCATCTATTCCTATCTCTTCCGCAAAAAATAAAATATCTATAATCGCTGACTGCTCTCGCTCACAAATTAATGTGTTTAAC
>CALXRE010000077.1 GCA_944390645.1 uncultured Alphaproteobacteria bacterium
AGAACCATCCTCAATAGGCATTACAGATATTTTAACTTTGTGTTCCCGCAAAGTAGGAATCAACTCAGGATCATTAGGAGCTAAGGTCATAAAAGCCTTTCCATCCGTAGCCATTCCTAATATGGTATCCCCCTTAATTCTAACTTCAGATACTGAATCAGCCGCTACTTTATCCATGAACTCAGAGAAAGGAATATTTTTTCCCGCATTATTCGCTTGAGGAAGATAAAAAAGATTAAATAATACCATTAAAACTACTGCTATAATTGCCCATACCATAAGATTTTTTTTCATATATACCTTCTTATTTTTCCTTTATTTTATAATATTTGCTCCAGTAAGTGGCAAAGGAGGCAAAAAGCTTACTCGAATATTGCCGATTTTTAAATTTTTATCTTTATACCCTAAATGAGGAACAAGCAAAAGAGAGTCTTTTAAAAATATTGCAGGCAGAGAAACTAACACTTGAGGATATATCTGAGGAAAAAAACTTTTTTTACCACATCCAAGAGGTGCAATAAAAGCATCTTGAGGTAATTCTCCATCAAAAGAAATGTTAAATCTATCCCAAAACAAAGAGTAATCAGTTTGTTTTGGTAAAAATAATGGTTTAGGTAATTTATTTTTTTCTCTAACCACTAAAAGTTGAGCATCGTTTTTTCTTAAGATTATTTTACAGCCTGCTAAAGTTTGTCCTGCCTTCTGATAACCTTTTTTTAGATTTTCATAGATATAAGCAACTTGTTCTTTTTTAGGCGGATATATATTTCCTCCGACCACCATAATGACTCGAGTTAGCAAACGGCAGATTATTTCTTTTTGTACATTTTCAAGCTTTGCCCATGATATTTCAGCAAAGCCCAGATTTGATATTTTAAGCACCTCCGAAGATAATTCTGCGATTATATTATCTAAAACCGATTTTATTTCTGCTTGTTTAGAGATAGCTTTTTCAATAGTTTGATTTGTAATTCCCAAATGCTTCAAAGAAGGAAAAAAGTGTCGCCATTTAACCCTCTGAAAGACTTCACTTTGATTAGAAGGATCTTCAATCCATTCTTGATTAAGAGCTTTGTTAGTAGCAATTATTCTTTCACGATTAAAAGACAATAAAGGTCTTAAAATTTCAACATCTCTACGAAAAGATTGAGCAGGCATAGCTGCCAAGCCATCAACTCCACTAGATTTAGCTAAACGCAGTAAAAAAGTTTCCGCTTGATCCCCTTGATTATGTGCTAGTAAAAGATGAAGATAGCCATTGGTTTTGCACCAATTAAATAAAAGATCATATCGAGCATTTCTTGCAATTTCTTCTATCCGAGAAGTTGGTTTTTCTCCTTGCCAAGATAAAATATGATGTTCAATATTCAATTTTTTCAACCATTTATTTACTTGCACAGCTTCGTCAAAAGACTCTTTCCGCAAGCCATGGTCAACAGTCAAAGCAACTATTTTACCATTAATTTTTTTTGCATACTCTGCAGATAAACGACATAAAGCAATACTATCTGCACCACCAGATACAGCAACAGCAAACAAAGGATTTTCTTCCCAAGGAGAAAAAAAATCCATAATTTTTGCAAATTCTTCTAAAGATATTGGTTTTACTTGCACCCTATTATTCCTGCTTCTTTTTCAGCTCTTTTAATAAAAGCGACTGGAGCTTTTGGATATTCTTTTGCATAATTTTTAAATACGGCACAAGCCTCATCTTTTTTGCCTAACTCTTTCATAGAAAGCCCTAACTTTAAGAAATTATCTGGAGCTTTATAATTAGTTGGATATTTTTGATACGCCTCTGCGAAAGCAACTGCTGCTTTATCATAATTTTTTCTAACAAAATAAGTTTCTCCTAACCAATACTGAGCATTACCAGCAAGTTCTTCTTTAGGATATTTTTTAATAAAATTAATAAAAGCTTGCTCTGCGTTAGGGAAATCATTTTTTTTCAATATTGCATATGCTGCTTCGTACTCTTGTTTAGGAGTAAGCTCTTGAGTTTTTTCTTCTTTTTGAGTTGTTTGGCTAGGAGTTTGTAATTTTAATAACTGAGCTTCTAAATCTTTAAAATGCAAACTCACATCAGCGTTTATCTTATTTTGTTTTTGTTGCAACATAGATAATTCATATTTTAACCGTTCTATTTCATTAGTTAAATTTGCGAATTGTTTTTCAAGCTCTCCCATTTTAATTTCTATATGATCAGAAGCAGAAAAGTTATAATTAGCATTAAGAATATTTTCTTCTGCTTTTACAGGGATTGCTAAAAAGAAGGTAAACACGAAAAGATAACGAGTAACCAGAGCAGATATATTCATCTATTTTCCTCTAACAAAAATATAAATCATTAGATACACAAAGGGCGTTTTGGTTTTTACCTCCACGCCCTTTAGTTTAAAATCATCTTATTGAATTACTGTAACCGCACGGCGATTTTGAGCCCAAGCTTCTTCATTTGATCCCATGACTGCAGGACGTTCCTTACCATAAGAGATTATAGATATTCTATTTGGATTAATTCCTTGAGAAACGAGATAATTTTTAACTGCATTAGCACGGCGTTCTCCTAAAGCTAAGTTATATTCTCTTGTTCCTCGCTCATCGCAATTTCCTTCGATTATAACCGTAGTTGCAGGATAAGCTTCCAACCATTTTGCTTGCATTTTCAAAGTAGAAATAGCTTCAGGGCTTAATGAATAATTATCAAAATTAAAGAACACACGATCAGGAGCTTTTTCCATAAAGTCTTCCATAGAACCATAAACGATTTCATCACCGTTACTTGCAATATATGTAGATCCTTTTACCCCGAAATCACTATCAGAGGTTGTCTCAGCACAAGCAGCGACCAAAGCAACAGAAGCTAAAGTTATTAAAACACGCAAATTCATTTTTAGTCTCCTTAAAGGTATTAAAAAATTATTTATAAAGAGAAGGTTTTATTAGACTTTTTAAGGTCTCGTTTTTTAAAGGTTATCAAGTTTTAATTATAAAGAATAGAGTTTTTTTCATCTTTTTTGCTTTCTTAGAGATTCTTATTTTGCTAACATTGTAAAAATTTTGGATCAACTTCAGAGAATTGGAGACTTTTTTATGAGTAACAACTTACCTTTATCCCAAACAGAAGAAGAAGCATTTTCTTTTATCCAAGCAGCTGTTGATATTTCTCGAGCAAAAGAAATGTCAGACGAAGCAGCTTTAACAGCAGCACTTGATGAGAATCTTCGCTTATGGGTATTAGTCCGTACATTAGTTACCAAGAAAGAAAAGCACCTCTCAACAGATTTGCAAGATAAGTTTCTTCAGCTAAGTTCCTTTGTGATAAAGAAGACCTTCGAGTATGGAGAGAGCAATAATGAAGAGACTCTTGAAACCTTTATGAACATTAATCTTCAAATAGCAGAAGGACTTTTAGAGAACGCGACTCTTTCTACCTTAGAAGAAGATGCCTTTGCCTTTATAAAATCATCTTATGCTTTATCTTCAGCGTTAGAGAAAAATGATACGCTTTTAATTTCTGAAGCTCTAAATAATAACTTGAAGTTATGGGTAGCAATAAAGACATTAATAAAGAATCCAGAGAACAAGTTTTCAGATACAATAAAGGACAATTTAAATACTTTATCAGAATTTGTGATAAAGAAGACTTTTGATCTTAGTAAAGAGTTAGATAAAGAAACCATAAATTCATTAGTTAATACCAATCTTCAGATAGCAGAAGGACTTTTAGAAGGTCGTCCATTAACTGTTGGAGAACAAGATGCCTTTGCACTATTGAAGTCAGCGATAAATCTTTCGAATGCAAAAGCTTCAGGTAGTGATAGTGAACTAGTTTCAGCATTAGACAACAACTTAAAATTATGGGTAGAGATTAGGACGCTAGTTTCCAAGAGCGAACATCCTATGCCACAAGATATAAAAGATAATTTAATTTTATTAGCTGATTTTACTGCCCAAAAGACATTTGAATACAATGGTAGTATGAACATTAAGACGCTTGATACACTTATAAATACAAATCTACAGATATGTGAAGGTTTATTAGAGCGTATGCAAGCATCATAGATTTTTAGATTAAGTTAGCAAGGAACCACTCATTATTTATGAGTGGTTTTTTCTTTGATATTTATGTTATATTTCTGAGCAACGATAGAGTTTAAGGAGGAAACTAATGTTAAGAGAAGAATTACGTTCAGCTTTAAAAGAAGCGATGATATCAAAAGAAGAGAATAAAGTATCAACGATTCGTTTAATTATAGCCGCCATAAAAGATAGGGACATAGCCGCTCGTAGTACAGGGAATCTTGAGGGTATAAGTGACACTGATATTTTAGTTCTTTTGCAATCCATGATAAAGCAAAGGAACGACAGTGTAGAAATGTACACGAAGGGAGGCAGGAAAGATTTAGCAGACAATGAGAAAGCAGAGATAGAGATTATTAGAGCTTTTATGCCTCATCAGCTAGGAGAAGAAGAGACTTTTTCAGCAATAAAAGAAGCAATATCTAGTACTGAAGCAACAGGACTAAAGGACATGGGTAAAGTTATGTCTTTTTTACGAGAGAAGTATGCTGGTCAGATAGATTTTTCTACTGCTTCAGTAAAAGTAAAAGAACAATTAGCACAGTTATAATATGCGTTATCCAACTAGTTTTATGGAAGAGCTAAAATCACGAGTTTCTTTAACAGAAGAAGTAAGTAGGTTTGTAAAGCTCAGCCATAGAGGAAAAGATTACATAGGGTTATGCCCTTTTCATAAAGAAAAGACAGCGTCATTTTCGGTTAGTGATGTTAGGGGTTTTTATCACTGTTTTGGTTGTGGAGCACATGGGGATATTTTTTCTTTTATTATGTCGTTAGAGGGGCTATCTTTTCCAGAGGCTGTAGAGAAGCTAGCGAACAAAGTTGGGATGGTGGTTCCCAAGAGCAGTGCAGAAGAAATAGAACAGGAAAAGAAGAAAGCAACCTTACATGAGATTATAGAAATATCTTGTGTTTTTTATGAGCAACAACTTTTTTCTTCGGTAGGTAAAGAAGCATTACAATATTTATACAATCGAGGTCTTTCAGATACCGATATATCTAACTTTCGCTTAGGTTATGCCAGTAAAGGCAACCGTTTAAAATCCTTTTTACATAGCAAAGGGATTACCGAAGATCAAATGATAGAAGCAGGGTTATTATCTTTTGGGAAAGAAGGAAGAGAATCCTATGACTATTTTAGGGATAGGATAATATTTCCGATTTCAGACAAGCGAGGAAGGATTATTGCTTTTGGAGGAAGGGTCATGAATGGCGCAGAGCCTAAATATTTAAATTCTCCAGATACAGACTTATTTCACAAAGGAGAAGTTTTATATTCATTGACCAGAGCGGAAGTTTCTGCTCGCAAGGAAGGAAAAATACTTTTAGTAGAAGGATATATGGATGTTATATCTTTATATAAAGGAGGATTTCCATATACAGTAGCACCTTTAGGAACAGCCCTAACCGAGCATCAGATACAATCTTTATGGAGGATAGTTTCCGAACCGATAATATGTTTTGATGGAGATGAAGCAGGACAACGAGCTGCTTTACGAGCAGCAGAAAGAGCATTACCGATATTAAAGCCAGGTTTTTCTTTACGTTTTATTTTTTTACCAGACAATCTTGATCCCGATGAATACTTAAGAACATTTGGTAACAAAAGTTTTTCTGATCAACTTTTAGAAAGTAAACCTTTAGATTGGTTAATCTGGGAACAATTAACAAAAGGGAAGATTATCAATACGCCGGAACGTAAAGCTGCATTAGAAAAGAGTATAGAGAGCACTTTACAAAAGATAACAGATTCATCTGTGCAAAATTACTATCGAAGAGAATTTAAACAAAAGCTTTGGGAAATAACCACTATTTCAGGTAGAGCAAATAAGAAAAGGACAAAAACAGATAAAGGAATCAAGCTTCCAGAATGTCGCCCAGGCAGGAATGAAGGTAAGATGCTATTAGCTTATTTAATATCTTACCCTCATTTAATGGATAAATGGTTAGATTACTATACAAAGGTTAATTTTACAGATAAAGAGATAGAAGAACTAGTATATCTTTCAGAGGCAGCGATTATAGAGAATCCAGATATTAGCTCTGAATCATTACAGCAGTTATTAACCGATAAAGGAAAATCATTAAAACCTATTTTTTCTGAATTAGAAATGTTAAGTAAGAAAGAAAGATTTCCATCAGATATAGATGAAGAAATGGAAGAACGTTTTCGTTCTTTGCAATTAAAAGCTATCAATGACGAGTTAGAAGAAACAGGTAATTTGCTAGCGAATTGTCTTAATGATCCACCCTTAGATTTATGGGAACGATTTAACGCATTACAGGAAGAGAAAGCGAAGATTCTTAAAGATTTTTATAATTAGCACTTAATGATAGAGATCAACCATTATTTGCACACTAGAAAAATCAAAAATCATTAATTTTTTGCCGAGCGATATAATGTCCGATAATTCCTCCGAGCATTCCACCAGCTAACATAGCCCAGAAACCTATTTCCCCACCAGACAAAGCACCTATTGTTCCCCCGACCAAAGAACCCGCAAGAGTACTTACAGTTCCTATAATAGCAGGTTTTAATAAATGTTCTTCAAGATCTAAATTAACAAAGAAACAACCGAGCACACCACAGGTTGCAACTAATAACACCCCTGGGGCTCCATTAACATTAAGTCCCGCACAAGATATAACCCCAATAAAAGATCCGACTAAAGCTCCTGCAGCACATAGAGAATCTTTACCTAAGGAATTTGCCTCTAACCTTTCCATGATCTAGCTTCCTTTTCTTTACAGACCTAAATACAATAATAAATGGTATCTTTGCTTATTTTTCTGTCAACAAAAAGCTTTTAAATAAGTTAAAGTAG
>CALXRE010000078.1 GCA_944390645.1 uncultured Alphaproteobacteria bacterium
TTGATTTTCATCAACGGTTTTAGACGCACTTTTCCCAAGTGACATTTTATCTTTTATAATATTTTCTATTTAAAGTGAAGGAAAAAATTATTGTTGGTAATTATGTTTTGTGTTATTTGAGATGTTACAAAGAGTTCGCAGATTCAAATCCAATTCTATGGGTTCGAATCAAATTAAATTATCAATACAAAAAAGGCCTCCATAAAGGAAGCCTTTTTTGTATTGGTGACCCCAGCGGGAGTCGAACCCGCGTTACCGCCGTGAAAGGGCGATGTCCTAGGCCTCTAGACGATGGGGTCTTTAAAAGCCTCTTAATAAGGAAAGCTGCATAAATAACTTAAAACTTTCTGATTAGCAAGACTTTTTTTTCATAATAATGTTTTTTTATACTTTGGATGCATCAATTATTACAAATTGAACACTTTTTTTCCCATTCCAATCATTTATTTTTAAATAGCCGGCAAGATTATATAAATCTCCTTTGTTCTCTAGAAAACTTTTCCCCATACCTGTATCAACCGCTTTGAAAGCTATTCCTTTTATATATCCTCCACATCTTCCTGAAACTGTGCAGGATATATGCCCACTACCTCTTATCCCTGTCGCATAAACACTAACGGAGTTTAAGGCAAATTTTGGTTCTGGATTACCTTCTCCAAAGGGCTCTAAAAGCTTTAGTGTCTCTGCAAAATTAAGGTTGATCGCATTGATGTCTAAAATACCATCTAGCTCTAGTTCTGCTTTACTTAAGTCTTTATTACTTTGTGCATAAATATGCTTTGAAAAAAAATTATATGCTTCGGGTATCTTATCGGGAGAAAGAGAAAATCCTGCCGCCATCATATGTCCTCCTCCTTTACTTATGATCCCTGCTGATAGTGCAGCAAGAATTGTCGATCCTATATCTACCCCTGGAATAGAACGACAAGATCCATGAGCTTCTTCTCCTTCTATTGTAATAACAAAAGAGGGAAGGTTATATCTTTCTTTTAAACGACCAGCTACAATACCTATAACTCCTGAGTGCCAACCTTTACCATAAGCAAAAGCAATATTCTGTTCTTGTGGGTTGCTTTCTATTTGTTCTATTGCTTCAATAGTAACTGATGCTTCTATCTCTTTCCTTAGCACATTTAGTTCTTCAAGCTTTTGACATATTGAAAGTGCTGTACCTTCATCTGTAGAACAAATTAAAGATGAGCCTAATGATGCATTCCCTATCCTGCCTCCTGCATTAATCCTAGGTCCAAAAATAAAGCCTAAATGATATGTACTTAATACCTCTTTTATACCTATAAAGTCTCTAAGAGTTTTTAAACCTATATTAGATCCATTATCAAAATATCTTAATCCTTTTTGAACCAAAAGTCGGTTTATGCCTATAAGGGGAACTACATCACAGACTGTTCCTAAAGATACTAAATCAAGCCATTCTCTTATATCTGGTTCTTTTATCCCGTTCTCTGAATACCAGCCTTCTTCTCTTAAAAGGCGATTCAGGGCTATTACAAACATAAAAGAAACTCCAACAGCGGCTAAATTCCTAAAAGGATTTTCTAAAGCTTCGTCAAGTCGCTTCGGATTTATCATCGCATAAACTGTCGGAATAGATGAAATATCTGGTTCATGATGATCTATAACTATACTATCAATGTTCTTCGTTTTTATGAAGTCTAATGCTTCCTTCGCATTGGTTCCGCAATCGATAGTAATTAAAAGATTTATTCCCTTAGATATAAAATCTTCCATCGATGCTATTGTTGGACCATAACCATCTTCTCGATTAGGAATATGTAAAAGAGCTTCAAATCCTATAGATCTTAAAAATAAATAAAATAAAGAAGAAGAGGTGGCTCCATCAACATCATAATCTCCAAAAATAGCAATTTTTTCTTTTGTTTTAATAGCTTTTGCTACTCTTCTTATACCTTTGTCCATATCTTTCAGATTTATAGGATCGGGAAGGTGATACTTAAAGCTGGGATGTAAAAAAGATTCTATGTCTTCTGATTTTATGTGTCTAGAAGATAGTATCTGTCCTATAATAAAGGGAAAATCAAAACGCCTTACTATATCTTCAGCTTCTTTATCTTCAAAAGGCTTTTGAACCCATCGGTAAGAATTAAGAGAACTTTCTACTCCTAACAAAGAGGGTAACATTAGAAATATTCCTATACTAATACTCTATAAAAATCTCTGCATAGTCTCCAATATATTCATCAGATATAAAATCCGTTATGATATGTTCTTCTTGAATGCCATATTTCTGTAAATGCTGCTTTATATTTTTAGCTCTACTCTTGGATAGTTCAAAAGCATTCTGAGCTACTGTAGTATCTGCGTAAGCATTGATTCTTATTGTACAATCATATTCTTTACATAAAGTAGCTGCATCTTCTATAATTGCTCTGTCTTTACTATCTAATCTATCAGAACCCATATTATATTTAATATTTGATACCATAAAAGATACTGATGGACCTGTTGTTGGAAGCTTATTTTCTAAAATATCTAAGGAATTCTCGTTTTCTTCATATGAGATATTAGCTCTAGATTTATCTGAAGACTTGTTCCTCTCTTGATATAATGAAGGTGCTGAAACTATAAGAGCCTCATCATAAGTAAAAGATGTTTCATCTTCTGGATAACTTGGATCAGAACTTATGTTTAAAGGTGTTGGAGCATCTATAGTTTTATTCCCTGTATCTAATTCAGAATATGAACTTTGATTCTCTGAAGATCTTAATACTTCTCCTCTTGTCTCTTCTGGCGAATTTTTATTTGTTAAAACCGCAATAGGAATCTCTATAAACTCTTCTTCGTTTGCAATAACCTCTTCTGTGTTTGTTGCGGCTTCCTCTTTAGACATATCTTTTGCTATTTTAGCTTCATCTTCTTCAGAAAGATGCTCTGCTACTTTGCCAGTCTCTTCAGCTGGACTTTTGTTTTCCTCTTCTTTATCTGCTGTCATTATTGATACAGGTGAAGTAGGATCTGCTTTTGGCGCAGGAGAGGTAAGGGTATTGTCTATAGTTTGTGAGTCTTTGTTATCGGTTACTTGCTTAGATATAGGCTTTTCCAAAGGCCTTACTATAGTAACTTCTTTACGAGTTATATTGTCATCATAAACTATATCTTCAGAACTTTCATCAATTTCTGGTTGTGAATGGTATTCATCTTCTGGAGAAGCGGATACTAATTCTTCCTCGCTACTAAATAACCAATCAAATAAACCAGTTGATTCTTCTTCTTTATTAGTTTCTTCTCCTTTATTAGGTGCTTCTATTTTACTTTGAGGTAAAGAAATCTCAGTATCTGCTTCTCTTTCTTGTTTCGTTTTTTCTTCTATGCTTGTATCTTCTTGTGCTAAAGCTTGCGTGGCTTTCTCTTGCTTGATTATATCTTCTTCGTATAAAGGTGCATCTTCATCAAACCAAGGTTCATAAATGCTATTATAAGAGCAACCTTGGCATAAAAATCCGAAAACTAAACTTGATGAAAGGATAAGTTTTTTATTCATGTTTTTTGCCTGTTTATAAAATAACAATAAAATATGACGCGAATATAACAGCAACTCTTAAGAAAAGAAACAATAAAAAAGTAGAAGTTATAAAATAAACCTAAGCTCAGACAGCCTGTAAGCCGGGTTTTGTCTTCGCTATAAAAGCGATGGATGACCATTCGTCTTGAACGTTTGTTACCAAACGTTTCTGGCGACCTACCACGATGACTGCGAGGAGATCCGCTTATTACGTTAAATGAAACGTGCCATCTTGTTTGGTCTTGCTTCCAGTAGGGCTTGCCATGCCGTCTCTGTTGCCAGATACGCGGTGGGCTCTTACTCCACCCTTTCACCCTTGCCAACCCGCATAAAGCGTGTATTAGGCGGTCTGCTCTCTGTGGCGCTATCCCTAGAATCACTTCCGCCGGACGTTATCCGGTACCGTATCCCCTTGAAGCCCGGACTTTCCTCAGTGGTATAAAACCCACCGCGGCCACCTAGCTATCTGACCTTAGAACTTATAGTTTAAACAAGAGAAAAAAATATGCAAGGCTATTTCAATAGCTTATTTTAAAAGTAAAAATATAAGCGCTTTTTTATAAACTTGCTTGCCTTTCAATGATACTATCTATATTCTCTTCAAAAAGAATTGTCTCTTGTAGAGGTATGAAATATGAAAATCTCTCATTTATCTTTTATCTGCTTGCTTTTATCTTCTATCGTAGCTTGTACTCCTGTGGAAAGAAATGTAACTTGGTTCAGTCAAGATGATCCAAAAGAAGTTAAAGAACTCACTAATATGGCAATTATTAATCTTGCTGAAGGTAATATAGAACAAGCTATTTTACAGGCAGAACAAGCTTTAAGACAAAATCCTAAATATCCTTATGCTTTGATGGTCGCTGGGGTCGGATATGATATCATGGGAGTTCCTGCAAAAGCTAGAAGATATTACGAAGATATAATTGAAATAAATGCTACTGAAGTATCAACAATTGGAAATTTACGAAATTTACCTCCTTTGCCAATGAATGAAGTCGCACGGCAAAGACTTAAAACGGCAGATAAAAATGCTGTTCCTTTTACAGTAAAAAAATTAAAAGATGGATCGAGAAAGTTTGCGGTTAATCCTAATCTTCCTACTCCTGATACCGCGGCTAATGCTTTAGATGATAATTCTCTTCCTATCCCTGTCGGACAAAAAATTTTCTCAGAAAAAGATCGTAATGCTGTTGCTCGTTTCCTAACTTTTAAAGAATTGGCAGAAGATGGTTTAATAACTCGTCAAGAATTCGCTGTTCGGAGAAATAATAATGCTGGTGCTTTATTACCTCTTACTAAAAACCCTCCTGCTGTTGGGCTAGAAAGACCAACTCCTTCGGCAAAAGATGTCAAAACTCGTTTGAATGATCTACGAAATGCTTTCGAATTACGTTCGATAACTGCTCAGGAGCATGAAGCTGAACGTAAAGCTATTTTAGATGCTATATTACCTCCTAAATCTTTAGAAAAAGCTCAGCCTCCAGCTCCTCCTAAAGATCTATTAGAAGGAGGAACCGCTGTTCGGCGCTTAGAAGTACTATACTCTTTGGGATTGATTACTGAAGATGAAAAAAACTTAGAAAAAAAGGCTTTGGAAAAAATTGTCCAAATCGGATTAAGTAATAACGGTTTTGATACTATATCCGTCTTAGAAGAAGTAGAAACTGTTACTAAACCTTCAACGGCTGCTCCAAAACCTTTAATCAAAAATACAGTTGTAAAGAAAAATCCTAAAAAATCTACTCCTGGGGTGGTAACGGGAAGAAATAAAAATTAAATTAACTATAGATGTATAAATGACTAAAAATCTTTCAGAGCAAGTAAAACGACGTAGAACTTTTGCAATTATTGCCCATCCAGATGCAGGAAAAACTACTCTAACAGAAAAATTGCTCCTATTCGGAGGTGCTATTCAGATGGCTGGTGCGGTAAAAGCTAGAGGTGAAGAAAGACGTGCTAGATCTGATTGGCTAAAAGTCGAGCGTGAACGTGGAATATCTGTAGCTTCTTCGGTAATGTCTTATGAATATGAAAATTGTAGTTTTAATCTATTAGATACTCCAGGTCATGAGGATTTTAGTGAAGATACTTATCGTGTCCTTACTGCTGTAGATTCTGCTGTTATGGTTATTGATGCGGCAAAAGGTATTGAATCCCAAACTCGAAAACTTTTTGAGGTATGTCGTTTACGAGATATGCCTATTATTACTTTCATTAATAAAATGGATAGAGAAGGAAGAGATCCTTTCTCTTTAATGGATGAAATTGAAAAAGATTTAGCTCTAGATGTAACTCCTGTAAGTTGGCCAATAGGAATGGGACGTGATTTCTATGGTTGTTATGATATTATTCGTAAACAAGTTATCTTGATGGATAAATCAGATAAGCAAAAAAAACAGGAAGGAAAAATATTCTCTGATCTTGAAGATGAAAACTTACAAAAAATAATCCCTAGAGATCTTTTAGAAAAACTTAAAGAAGATTTGCAAATGATTGAGGCTTTATGTAAGCCTTTTGATAAAAATGCTTATTTGCAAGGTTCTATGACTCCTGTCTTCTTTGGCAGTGCGGTCAATAATTTCGGTGTGAAAGAGCTATTAGATGGTTTATTAGCTTTTGCTCCATATCCTCGTCCTCAGCCAACTAAAAATCGGGAAGTAATCCCTGATGAAGAGAAAGTATCTGGTTTCATCTTTAAAATCCAAGCTAATATGGATCCTAAACATAGAGATAGAATCGCTTTTATGCGACTTTGCTCAGGGCATTTTTATCGAGGAATTAAGCTATTGCATGTGCGAAGTGGAAAAATAATACCTCTTCCTGCTCCCGTAATGTTCTTGGCTCAGGAAAGAGAAATAGCTCAAGATGCTTTCCCTGGCGATATTATTGGAATTCCTAATCATGGAAATCTTAGAATAGGAGATGCTTTAACCGAAGGAGAAAAACTTTCTTTTACTGGAATCCCTTCTTTCGCTCCTGAAATTTTGCAAAAAGCAAGACCAAAAGATCCTTTAAAAGCTAAACACTTAGGAAAAGCTCTTTTGCAAATAGCTGAAGAGGGTGGAGCTAGTGTTTTTAAACCTCTATTAGGCGCTGATTGGATCGTAGGAGTTGTAGGTGCTTTGCAGTTCGAAGTATTGGCTGATAGAATCCGTACAGAATATGATATCCCTGTTATCTTCGAACCAACTTCTTTATATACTGCTAGATGGGTCGAAGGTAATAATCTGGATATAAAAAAACTCTTAGATACTAATCGTTCTTCTCTTGCTGAAGATTATGATGGTGCTATAGTCTTCCTCGCTCGTAATGCTTGGCATATGGATAAAATCCAAGAGGATTTCCCTAACTTGAAATTCCTTAAAGTTAGACAGTGTATCTTATAAAGAATTATTCTTTCGGCTTTACTTTACCTAAACCCATTGCAAGCGCTGCTGTATTAATCGTTGCTTCAAAAAGCTCTTTTGCTGATTGTGGAACAGTCCTTCCTCCACTCATTAAACCATTACGAGGCCAAATAATTTGCTTGCTACTACTACCACTCTTTGTTCGAACATAACAATATGAGGTGCCATCTATTTCATAATCTAAAGAGGCATTCTCAAAACCATTAGTATCTTTAAGTTTGAATAATTTGTCTGTTAAATCTTTATCATTGGCAACGAGCTTCTTTTGTTCTTTCTTATCGTTTTCTCCCATTGTCCAATTATAAATATTCCCGTCCCTTGTAATGGTTACTCCTATATGGCTTTCTTTCGCACTATACATACAACCAGCATCTATTTGTTCTGTTTCTTTCGCTTGTTTTATCGCTGCTTGGGCTTCTGGAGAAGAAGAAATAAAACGATTAAACGCTTCTGATGAGGATTGAGCTATAGATAATTCTGGATTTAATATAAAGATAATACTTAAAATTAGGCTAGAAAATATTTTCATTGTATAACCATCTCCTTATATTTTTACCTTAAGTACAATAAAGGAAAATAGCTCTTTTATTCAAGTCATTTATTAAACTTTAAACCCTTAATAAACCTGCTGCCCATGTAAATCCTCCTCCCATAGCATCAAGTAAAATTAAGTCTCCTTCTTTTATTTTCCCTTCTTGAAAACCCTTTGTTAAAGCTATAGGAATGGACGCTGCTGACGTGTTCGCTGTATCTTCAATCGTTAAAATTACTTTATCCATAGAAATACCAATCTTTTGAACAACAGATTCTATAATCCTCATGTTCGCTTGATGAGGAACAAACCAGTCTAAATCTTTATGCGATAGGTTGTTCCTTGTGAGAATCTCTTCTGCTATAGCGGTAAGATTGGTCACTGCATGACGATAAACTTCCCTGCCATTCATAGTAATTTTACCGCAATCTTCTGATGTAGCTGCTCCTCCACTACTACATAAAAGGTCAAATTGATTACCATCAGAACGAATAATCATATCATAAATACCAAAACCTTCTATGCTTTCTTTACTTTCTTCTGCTCTAAATATTGCAGCTCCTGAGCCGTCTCCAAATAAAACACACGTATTTCTATCTTGCCAATTTGTAATCCTAGATAAAGATTCTGCTCCTATCACTAATGCTGTCTTCGCTTGTCGATTCTTCAACATACTATCCGCTATCGTCATGGCATACAAAAAACCTGAACAAGCGGCTTGTATATCAAAAGCTGAACCTTGTGAACCTAATTCTCTTTGAATTATGGCCGCCGTCGCAGGAAAAGTCTTATCTGGTGTCGCTGTAGCTAAAATTATTAAATCTATATCTCTACCTGTTAGCCCTGACATGGATAATGCTTGTTTCGCTGCTTTTAACGAAATCGTTGAGGTACTCTCTTCCTCAGATAAAATATGACGACGCTTTATCCCTGTGCGTTCATAAATCCATTCATCACTCGTATCAACTATTTTTGATAGATCATCATTGCTAACTACCTTCTCTGGAAGGTAAGAGCCTACACCAATTAATCGAGACCTTAACATTACTTAATCCTTATTTAGGGTTTTATTACTTAGTGTATCTGAAGTTAAAGGCTTAAAGGTTTCTAATTCATTACGAATACGGGAAATAACATCATGTCTTGCTAAATTATATGCTACTCCTATTGCATTCGCAAAACTCTTAGCATTCGCTCCTCCATGACTCTTTACCGTAATCCCATTTAAACCCATAAGCATCGCTCCATTATAAAGATTCGGATCATAACGACGCTTAAATCTTAATAAGGCTGGAAGGGCAAATAATATCCCAAACTTCGCAAACCAAGAACTTTTTATGTTACTTCTTAATGCGGACATCAAAAATTTCGCTGTCCCTTCTATCGATTTTAACGCTATATTCCCTGAAAATCCATCCGTCGATATAACATCAAATCCTCCTGGAAAAATATCAGTCCCTTCCGCAAAACCTTTAAATTCAAAAGGCGCATCTTTTATTTGTTTTAAAATAGATGCTGCTTCTTTTATCTCTTCTCTTCCTTTTGTCTCTTCAGAACCTATGTTTAAAAGACCTACACGAGGACGATCTACTCCAAATAAGGCATGACAATAAACGCTACCCATTAAAGCAAATTGTACAAGATTATTCGCATCACAAGCCGCATTCGCTCCTAAATCAAGCATAACTACTTGGGATGTCTTCGTCGGCATCGCTGTACATATCGCTGGGCGATCTATTCCTTTCATCGTACTTAAACAAAATTTTGCCATGATCATTAAAGCTCCTGTATTGCCTGCCGATACTGAGGCATCTGCTTCACCTTTCTTCACAGCATCTATCGATAGCCACATGCTCGTCTTCCTTCCATGACGAACTACTAATGATGGTTTGTCATCACTCCTAACAAATTCATCTGTGTGGATAACTTCACAACGAGTCGTAGGTACTCTACATTGGGTTAGTAACGGTCCTATAACATCTCTATCCCCAAATAATATGAAATTAAGTTCTGGGTAACGAGACATAGCTATACTTACTCCCTCAACTACACTAGCAGGAGCGTTATCTCCTCCCATGGCGTCAACGGAAATGGTAAAATGCTTCTTCAAGAGCCTATAACCTTAGTTCTATTATTCTTCTTCTGTTGTCTGCTTTTCAGAAACAACTTCTCTCTTATCATAATAACCGCAACTCTCACAAATGTGATGAGAAAGCTTCGGTTCTCCACAATTCGGACACTCAACTACGTTGATGCTTGAAAGTGCATGATGAGAACGACGCATACCTTGGCGTGAAGGTGTAGTTTTCTTCTTTGGAACAGCCATTTTCTTCTTTCTTTCTTTCTAAATACAAAACTATTCTTACTTTCTTTTACTTAAAGTATGAAAAACCTTACATATATAATTTTTATATAAATCGCAAGTAAATACTTACTTATTTTATTTTTTTTAATACAGAAAAAGGATTTTTCTCCGTCTTTTCAATATCTTCTTCTTTACTCTTATAATAAAAACTTTCTCCTTCTTTCCTCGGAAATAAAGGAATCGATAATGAAAGATATTCTGATGTTAATTCTCCTATATCTATACTACCTTGTTGAATAAACTCTATATCTTCATTGTCTTTATCTAGTTCTATTTCTCCTCCTTCTTCTTCTCCTTCTATAAATAGAGTCGTAAATGTATCACAAATAGTACTAGAAAAAGAATCTAATGATATCGAACTGCTTTGAACTATTTGGGCGGTAAAACTACCTGTTGCTCTAATCCTACCTTTTGATACTCTTTGTAGGTTAATTGATGCGGATAAATGGAGAATAGATTCAAGCGAAAATCTCTTCGCTAAGGCCAAACACTCTTCTTTATTCGCTATTATCTCATGTGTCTTGCCGATACTATCTATATGTTCTATACTAACTAAACGTGAAAATTCAGGTTGCATTATGTCTTGTCCATAAAATATGTTTGAGTTATTTAATTAAACTTTAAACCTAATTGTTAAATACATTAAAATGAATGTAAAGAAATTATGAAAATACTAAACCTCTTCTTTATCTTATCTATATCTTGGTTACTTATTTCTTGTTCTCCAATAATAAATAATCGCGGGAATCAACCAAATCCTGTCTTGTTGGCTCAAATAGAACCTGGACAACAAACTAAAGATGATGTGCGAAGAATGCTTGGTTCTCCTTCTTCTCAAAGTATGTTCGAAGAAGAGTCTTGGTTATATATTAGTGGAAAACAAAAACAAAATGTTTTCTTGCCTCCAGAAGAATTGGAACGAAATGTAATTGTAATAACTTTTGATGAAAATGGTGTCGTAAAAGAGATTAAAAATATTGTTAAAGAAGAGGGCTTAGATATAACGATGTCAGATAAAGAAACTCCTACTTCTGGTCATAGCTTAGGTGTAATTGAGCAGTTGTTCGGAAATGTAGGTCGGTTCGAAAAAAAATAAAGCATAAAGATTATGCTTAATTGGAGGACCACTGTAAGGTAGAAAGACTATAAGTCGGAAAACTACCATAAAACCTACATAGTTCTTCTAATGAAGAAAAATCTATCGGTTCTCCTCTATACAAATCTAACTCCCTTGCGTGCTTTCCCCCAGCTATAAATAAAGACGCTAAACTAGCTTTCTCTGCTCCTTTTATATCCGTTTCTATTGAATCCCCTATAACTATAGTCCTATTGGACTTACTGCCAGGAAAGCCTTCAAGACAATAAAGAAATAGTTTCTTATCTGGTTTCCCTATCTTGATAACTAAGCCTCCTAGCTTTTCATACTTGTCACTAAATGATCCTGATCCCAATATCGCTTTATCTCCTTCGTAATAAAAAGAATCTCCAAAAACAGATAACATAGGTAAATTCTTTTCTATTGCTCCCTTCAATATTGGTAAATAGTTCTCTATATATTCTTCTTTGAATAAATGCCGGTTAATTAAAATAAAATCTGCTTCTTCGTAGTCAAAAACTCTCTCATATAAAGAAGAAAAATACCAATCTGAACGTTTGCCTATATGTAAACATTTCCCTCCTACATGAGAAAAATTATTCCCTGAATTTCTTTGTAATTGATAATATAAAATATCTCCAGAACTTAATATCCCATCGTACATCTCTTTGTTTATACCTATACTGGAAAGTCGGGAAGATATTAATGTCGATGGCTTAGATGAATTACTTAATATTATTATGTTTTTACCTGCTTTCTTAAGCTTTAGCAAAACTTCAATTACTCCTGGTAATGGACGCTCTCCTCCTTCATACAAAACTCCCCATAAACCAAAAATAAAAGTATCATAAAAAGGTAAAAGATCTTTTATTCCTTCGATATTTTGTGAATTGCTCGAAAACATCTATTAAAACCTATACAAGGAGTAAAAAAATAACCTGAATAGAAATAATTCTTAAAACTACAGTGAGTGGATATGTAGTAATATATGCAACTATTGGTGCTTCTGAAGAAGATATCGCTGTGGAAAAAGCTAAAGCTGTCGGATTCGTCATAGACGCACATAATGTTCCTGAAATAGTCAAAAAATTTATCTTGAAAATAAAGCGGGCTATTAAACCTGTAAGTAAAATAGGTAAGCCTGTTATTAAAACTCCATAAAAAAGCCATTTAACTCCAGAGCCACTTAATAAAATGTCTAAAAAATGTGATCCTGCAATGATGCCTACAACAGCTAAAAATAATGTAATACCTAATTCTCTTAAAAGATTGTTCGCTGCTGGGGGAAGATACCAAATTAATTGACCAAAATTGCCTAAACCCGCAAAATAAATCGCTAGTAATAAAGGTCCTCCTGCTATACCAAGCTTGACTGGCAACGATAAGCCTGGAATGGCAAAAGGAATCATTCCAAATAAAATACCTATTGATAAACCTATAAAAATAGGCGCAACTCTAATCTTATCCATAGCTATAGGGTCGTTTCCTACTAATTGGACTACGGATAAAATATCAGAACTCTTCCCTGTAACTGTTAAAATGTCTCCAAAACATAATTTCGTACCAGGCTCCGCTGGAACTTCATGACCAGAACGTTTAACCCTTGATATAATTACTTGACTATCTGGATTATCAAAAGCCTCATGAATACTCTTACCTAAAATCTTATAGTTCGTTACTAATATCTTCTCCGTCTTAACATTCTTGTTCTGAACCTTTATTCCAGAAAGAGATACATTGCCTCCTCCTAAAACTATCTTCATCTCTTTTAAATAAACCGATGGACCAACAAGATGTAAAATGTCTCCTGTAAATACTTTAGTCTTCAAATTTGGAACAAATTCTTCTTCGCCTCGATCGATAAAAGTTGTAACAACTCCTTGCTTGAACATACCTGGTATCGCTCCTAATGCAAGATCATTACAATATGGATTCGTTATCTCTAGTTCTATTTCTTCTATCTTGTCCGAATCTGTCGCTTTACTTAGCTCATAAGATGAAACCTCTTCTTTTAAAGAGATTTTTAAAATCCATTTTAATAGAATTATTACAAACATAACCCCTATAACTCCAAAGGGGTATGTAACTGCATATCCTAATCCCGCTGTATCTCCACCAGAATGATAATAAGATTCTAAAATCTCTTGACCTGCACCTAATGTCGGAGTGTTCGTAACGGCTCCTGAATAAATGCCTAATAATGCGTCAAGTGGTATATCGGTTAGTTTGTATAAAATAATTATTAAAACAGAACCAAAAAATACAGTTAAAAAAGATAAAAAATTTAGTTCTTTCCCTTGTCTAATTAAGTTCGCCCAAAAACCTCTACCCATCTGCATACCAATCGAGTAAACAAATAAAATTAATCCAAAATCTCTGATAAATTCTAAAAGAACTCTATTGGTAGGAACTGCTTGCAAGCTAAGTAAATGACCAACTATTAAACCGATAAATAAAACACCACTAACTCCTAAAGATATATTGCGATATTTTATGCTACCTAATGCCCAACCAAGTGCTGATACTATACTAATTATTAATAGGGTAAGGGCAATCGTGCTCATAAATTATCCTCTTCTTACAATAAACTCGGGAAAAAGACATCTTAATTCTTCTATTAATTCCTTATCTGTAAAAAAAGAGCTTATATCTGATGAACTTGGTTGTTCGCTACTTGTGTCTGTCTTGCGATACTCTTGTATTGCGTAAGTATGTACTCCCCTAGATGATAACTCTTTTGCTAAACTCTTAAGCATAGCTTTACTAATTACTCTAGGATCAAGAGTCGTCCTCGCTTCAAATGAAATCCCTGATTCCAATAATATATCTAAACTCTCCTTAACTTTATTACCAAAATTATGGCGCTTGACTTTTTCCCAATCGGAAGAGCTAGAACTTATTGCTTTATAATAATCGGAAAAGGGTGCTTTTATATCTATTCCTACCCATTCTATATCAGGTAAAATTGTTCGTAAAAGTGTAGGATTATAACCGTTAGTATGAAGCGCTACAGAAAAACCTCTTGAGCGTACTTGTTTTATCGCAGTGCTTATAAAAGGTTGAAGTAACGGTTCTCCTCCACTAAAAACTACCGCATCAAGTAAACCTTTCCTTTTATCTAGAAAAGCTAAAACATCTTCCCATGTCGGAGATCCTGGAATCCTAACACTCGAATCTAGTATCTCGTAATTATGACAATATGGACAACGCCAACAACAGCCTTGACAAAAAATAACCGCTGATAAATGTTCCGGATAATCTATTGTTGTTACAGGAACTAGTCCTCCGATAACTAATTCCTGTACAGAATTATTCTGCTGCAACTCCCATTACTTCCTGCGTCGCTATAGACTCTATGAAAGTCTTACGGCTGGCAAACTCACTCTTCTTGCCAATGTTGTACTCGGATACAGGGCGAAGATAACCCATTACTCTGGTCCAAACTTCACATTTCTGACGTTCTTCGTCCTTTAATGTTATAACTTTCTGTTCATTCATAATACCACCATATCCTCTTTATAAGTTTACCATAATGCTAAGATAAACATAAGCAAGAAAAATGTCTAGCTTACTTTTACCTTGGCTGCTAATATTTCCTGATCACAGATCGGACAGTATTCATGCTCTCCGGCTAAATATCCGTGCTTAGGACAAATAGAGAACGTCGGAGTAACCGTAATATAAGGTATACGATAGTTCTCTAAAACTCTCTTTACTAACATCTTGCATGTATGAGAACTCGAAATCCTCTCTCTCATATACAAATGCATGACGGTGCCTCCTGTATATTTCCCTTGAAGCTCTTCTTGTAAATTTAACGCTTCAAATAAATCATCTGTATAACCTACTGGAAGTTGCGATGAATTAGTATAAAAAGGTGCTTCCTTCGTTCCTCCTTGGATAATATCTGGAAACCTCTTTTGATCTTCTCTTGCAAAACGGTACATCGTGCCTTCTGCTGGAGTCGCTTCTAAATTAAACATATTCCCTGTCTCTTCTTGAAACTTTAATAACTTAGCGCGAATGAAATCTAAAATCTTTACTGCTAATCTCTGTCCGTTCTGAGTGGTTATATCATACTTATCTCCTGAAAAATTCCTAATCATTTCATTCATTCCATTTACTCCAATGGTCGAAAAATGATTCCTTAATGTCCCTAAATATCTCTTCGTATATGGAAATAAGCCTGAATCTATATGACGTTGAACTACTTTACGTTTAATCTCTAAACTGTTCTTCGCTAACTCTAAAAGTTCATCAAGTCTTTTTAATAAACCTTCCTCGTCTCCTTTATACATATACCCTAAACGTGCACAGTTTATAGTTACTACACCTAATGAGCCTGTTTGCTCTGCTGAACCAAATAATCCATTACCTTTTGCTAAAAGCTCTCTTAAATCTAACTGAAGCCTGCAACACATAGAACGAATCATTCCTGGCTTTAAACTCGAATTAATAAAATTTTGAAAATAGGGAAGACCGTATTTCGCTGCCATTTCAAACATCAAATCTGTGTTCTCATCATCCCAAGGAAAATCTGCTGTCATATTGTAGGTAGGTATCGGAAATGTAAATGGTCTGCCTTTCTCATCTCCTGCTGTCATAACTTCTATATAGGCTCTATTTATTAATTCCATTTCCTTCTTTAAGTCACCGTACGTAAAATCTACTTCTTTCCCTCCTACTAACGGAACTTGATCCCTTAAATCTTCTGGGCAGACCCAATCAAATGTAAGGTTGGTAAATGGTGTCTGGGTTCCCCATCTAGAAGGAACATTTAAATTGTAGATAAATTCTTGCATTCCTTGCTTTATCTCTTCGTAAGATAATTTGTCCTTCCTTACAAAAGGCGCTAAATAAGTATCTACAGAACTAAATGCTTGAGCCCCTGCCCATTCATTTTGTAACGTCCCTAAAAAATTTACCATTTGACCTAATGCGCTACCATAATGCTTGGGCGGACAAGTCTCTACTTTCCCTGGAACTCCATTTATACCTTCATTTAAAAGATTCTTTAAAGACCACCCTGCGCAATAACCTGATAGCATATCTAAATCATGAATATGAAAATCTCCTTCTCTGTGTGCTTCTCCTATCTCTGGTGGATAAACATGACTTAACCAATAGTTCGCTATAATCTTACCTGAAACATTCAATATCAATCCACCTAAAGAGTATCCTTGATTAGCATTCGCATTAACTCGCCAATCTGCTCTCTCTAAATATTCATTAACTGAAGAGGCTACATCAACTAATGTCTTCTTATCTCTACGTAAAGTGCCATGCTGTTCTCTGTAAACTATGTATGCTCTTGCTGTCTTGAAATAATTTGCAGAAATTAAAACTTGCTCTACTACATCTTGTATGTGTTCTATAGAGGGTAGTAAATTCTTATCAAACTTATGCTTTAATACTTTGATTACTTGTTCTGTCAATAAACGAGCTTCATCTTCATCAAATTCTCCTGTAGCATCACCAGCTTTCTTTATTGCTTGAAAAATCTTGTGAGCTTCAAACGGTACCTTGCTACCGTCTCGTCTGATAACACTTGATAAGGGATATAATTCTTTTGGCATAACCGTAAATATCTCCTCTTTTCCCTTATTTATTAACTCCTCAGACATTTTACCTCCAGATATTTAATTTTCCCTTAAAGAGAATCTTCTCTCTATTTCCTACTAAAAAGCATGAAAAAAAACAATACGTTACACAAAAAAATCGTGTTTTCAGTAAAATTAGCACTACTACAAATAGCTCAAATATTCACCGACAATAACAATATATAGTATGCTCCAAAAAAATTAAGCTTTTTTTTAAAAAAAATATTTCGTTGAAAAATAAAGATTTTTGTAAAAACAACAATTCTGAAGTTGACAAGCTAAAAAGCTCGGATATCTGCCAGTTAATCTCAAAAGTTAATTTTAAATTAAAAAAATATTCATTTTCTTTATTACCTAAAAGCTATGACGAATCTATACTTTTAAAAGATTTATACAATTTCTAGTGGTTTCAAAGAAAAAAAAATCTATGGGTTGTATCTGTTGCGAATCCGTTCATATTTTGTAAAAAGTACTGTATTTTAATATTTTTTTTGCTATTATCTCTAAACAACTTTGAAAATATAGAGAGGAAATATGCTGGATAATTTACGGGTGCTTTTTATTGCCAGTGAAGCTGCTCCTTACGCTAAAACAGGAGGATTAGGTGATGTGGCTGGCGCTTTACCTGCTTATCTTAATCAAGCTGGGGTAAAGGTAAAAACGGTTATACCTTTATATCAATCTATTGATAGAGAAAGATATTCTATAAATCTACTTTTTAATTCCTCTTGCGTCAAAATGGGAAATTGTGAGGAATTCTATTCCGTATACCATACAAATATTCCCAATGGAAATGATGTATATTTTATTGATTTCGAAAAATACTTTAAAAGAGCAGGAATATATTTCGATGCTAACGGAGATTATCGTGATAGTGCTTATCGATACTCTTTCCTTTGTCGCGCAGCTATGCAATTGGCAAAGGATTTAAATTTTAAACCAGATATAATCCATGCAAATGATTGGCAAACTAGTTTCGCTTGCTATTACTTGAAATCTGATAATGACGAATTCTTCTCTAATACTAAAAGCGTATTTACTATTCATAATATCGGTTATCAAGGTATCTATGAACCAGATGTCCTAGATTATGCAAAAATAAGATATGATGACTTCTCTTCTTGGGGCTTTGAATCTTTTGGTAAACTAAATCTCATGAAAGCAGGAATTTGCTTCGCTGATAAAATTACTACGGTTAGCCCTCATTATGCTCAAGAAATACTAGGTCCTATAGGTTCTAATGGATTACACATGTACCTTGAAGCTAGAAAAAATGATTTAATAGGTATCTTAAATGGTTGCGATACTAAAGTTTGGAATCCTGCTACTGATAAATATATCCCTGCAAATTATGACCTTAATTCATATAAAACAGGAAAAGCTTTTAATAAAAAAATCTTGCAAAATATGTTCTTATTACAAGAAAATCCTAATGTGCCTATTTTTAGTTTTATTGCTCGGTTAACTCCTCAAAAAGGTATTGATTTGCTTGCTCCAGTAGTAGAAAGAGTTATTAATTCTATGGCTTGCCAAATCGTATTTTTGGGAAGTGGAGAAGAATGGGCTCAATGGTTCTTCGGTGGTTTGCCTGCTAGATACCCTGGTAAAATAGGCGCTTATATCGGATATAGTGAAGATAAATCTCACTTAATAGAAGCAGGAAGTGACTTCTTCCTTATGCCTTCAATATATGAACCTTGTGGCTTAAACCAAATGTATAGCCAATTATATGGAACCCTTCCTATCGTTAGAGCAACAGGTGGTCTGGATGATACTGTAGATAATTATAATGAACAAACTTCTATAGGTACTGGATTTAAATTCTGGGATATTAGTGTAGATGCTTTATATAATACTATCGGTTGGGCTAATGCTACTTACTATGATCGTAAAGACGATATGCATAATATGATACGTGAGGCTATGATTAAAGATTATTCTTGGGAAAAAGCTTGCGCTAAATATATAAAACTTTATCAAGAATTAATTACTTGGAAATAACGGATATTTTTAAAAAAGAGAATTAAAATTAAAGAGTGGAAATGTAAAAGTATCAAAAAGATTATCCCTAATCGAAGACGTGTGGATTGACCTAGGGTGTCATTTCTAAAAAATGACTAGATATTCCGTTCAAAACGTCTCTCAAAATAGATTGATAATTTTTTGGTAACTTATTCATTTTTACTTACATCCCATCTATTTTTTATTGTATTAGTCATATAATATGACAAAAAAACAATTTGTCAAATAAAAAATAAATCTTTTATCTAAATTTATCCAAAATATATGTTAACGGTCTCTATCTCTATTCCTAACATGAGTGCTATAATGAAGAGAAATGCGATTTATTGGAAAATGTTTTGCGCAAAGATTTATAAAATCTCCATTCTTACTAAAAAAATTATCTGGAAGATGATACCTTTTCTTAAAAGTATCGAAATCTTTAAAAACGGGTAAATCTGTTGCTTCTTCTTGACTGTATTGAGCTGTATATACACCATACCTAAAGTTTAAACTTTTTTTGTTTGAAATGAAAAAAGGAGAAATAGCTTGAGCACATTGATAAAGAAAAAGTTTCTCACAAATAGATTTTTCTGATTCCGTCTGCATAGTAAAACAACCTGGAAAAACATATACTGTAAGTTTTAATCCTAAGATATCGCTAGGCTTATTCGTATCTTTTTTATAAACTATATTTGTGCTATGATGGATATCCTCTGTTTTCTTTATGCCTAGTTTTTGTAAAGCTTGTAAGGATTCTTTATATACTGGATCTTCAACAGATATAAAAGGATCTTTGTTTATTTGTCCTTTTTGAAAACCATATTCGTATGCTCTGAAACTCTTGGAAGCTTCTAAGAACAAATCTTTATTAGATTGAATGTTAAGGATAAAGTTGACTATATTGTTTAAACTAGGTGAAACGGTGTTTGTTGGATTCCTTAACATTGTTTAGCCTCCCTGGTTGATAAGACATATAATATGACAAAAATATTTAGTTTAGTCAATAAAAATAAAAAAACGTCTTAACTTATTATTTTATTCTATAAATCAAAAGGTTTTCCATAACCAAGCTGCTCCCCGAACTCCACTAGCTGAACCATGTGTCGCTTTTCTTATATTTAAGTTAATTTTCTTAGTGGGTGTTAAAGCATCTATATAAGTTGTTAAAATCTTTGGAACTTCGGTATAAATTCCAGATATCTCTGAAAGACCTCCTCCAAGAACTATTACTTCAGGATCAAAAAGATAGATAAAATTTAAAAAACACCTTGCAAGACGATCGTAAAAAATATTTAAAACTCTTTGAGCTGTAATATCTTTATTGTTAGCTGCAATAACGATTTCTTCAGCAGAAGATATTGAAAGACCAGAAACTTTTTCATATTGACTTATTAAAGCTGGACCAGACAGTAGACTTTCTATACAACCTTTTGAACCACAAGTACAAGGAGTATTGTTTTCCTCTTGCGTTGGAAAAGGAATACTTGTATGACCAATTTCCCCTGTAAAAGCGTTTGGTCCAGAAATTATTCGATTGTTTATTACTATTCCTCCTCCAACTCCTGTTCCGATAATAAGGCAAAAAGCTGAATTATATCCTTTAGCACTCCCATCTATATATTCTGAAAAAGCAAAACAGTTTGCATCATTTGAAATAAAAACTTGATGTTTAATTTCTTTTTCAAGATCAAATATAAAATCTGGCTTGATAAAAGGAAGATTATTATAATTTAGCACTTGCCTATTAGGAAATACTAGTCCTGGAATTCCTATACCTATATAAAAATCACTAGAAGCGTGAAGAGAAATTTTGTTTATTACGTCTATGACTGATTTAAGAAAATCGGGATAATTTTTAGGGGTATTAGTACGGTAACTAAAAAGTTCTTTTCCTGAAGCATTATCCAAAAGTACAGCAGCAATTTTAGTGCCACCTATATCTATGCCTATGCTGTTTTTTATTGCAATGTTAGTGACCATTATTATCTTATTCCTTTATTGAAAAAATCTTGGTACTTCCATAAATAAGCTGAGCCAAAGACTCCACTGTATCTTCCTTTTGGCGATGCTCTGAGATTTAAAATAGCTTTTTGGCTAAACATATTTTTGGTGTATTTTGCTAAAATTTTTGGAATTTCAGTATAAATGTCTGATATCTCGGAAAGTTCTCCTCCAAGAACTATTACTTCAGGATCAAAAATATACATAAAGCTTAAAAAACAACGAGCTAAACGATCATAAAAAAGATTTAATACTTCCTTTGCTATAAGATCTCCTTCTTTTGCTAAAAGAATCATTTCTTTGGCTAAGAATATATGTTTTCCCCCTTGTTCATTATAGTGGTGAACAAGTGCGGGGGATGATATCATAGATGCTATAGAAAAAGATAGTTTT
>CALXRE010000079.1 GCA_944390645.1 uncultured Alphaproteobacteria bacterium
AGAATTCTAATATAACGGCGTGTCAAATAGGATATGACAATCATTTAAACAGAACATGTGCAGAGTTAAAGACTTCCTCTCCTTCATTAGATAATGGAGAATATAAACTTACTCTTAAAGGCTATACTTCAAGTTCAGTTAAAGAATATTCTTGTGATATGGACAAATCTCCTGCTTGGACACTTTTATTTTCTTCTACAACAAATAATGCGACCTATAATACCGAATACTCTGGACTATATGGTATCTCTTTAAGCGGAGCCAACGGTAATGGAGGATATTGGTCTACTGGTTAAAAAAAAAAAAAAAATAGTTTTAGTAAACGTTATGGAACAAATACTACTTTTAAAATGACGTATATAGCAGGAGGAGCAGGTAATCGTTCTGGAGGTTGGGGATACGGAACAGGAGGTTATGGTATAGCATTATATGTAAATAACGTTTTACAGGCGGTAGCAGGAGGTGGAGGTGGCGGTGGTTCATATTCTTCTGGTGCTGGTTCAGGAGGTGGTGGCTGGAAAGGAGGAAAAGGAACAGCTAACGGGACAGGTTTAGTTGCTGATTCAGTTAATGATGGTAGTTATGGAGGAGTTGCGGGAGGTTTAAGAAGCTCTGGGACAGCAGGATATCCTTTTGGAGGAGGAGGTGGAGGAGCAGGAGGAACAACTCAAGGTTCAGGGGGATGTTCAGGAAGCAACACTTGTAAAGGAGGCGGTGGTGGAGGAGCAGGCTATTGTGCTTCAGGATTAACTTGCACAGAGACACTTGCATATAAGACATTACGCACAGCTGCTTATACGGGAACTGGCAGTAATGCTCCTGATAGCTATCCTATGATGGGGATTTATTTAATCTCTGTGGATTAGGAATGGATAAGAAAAGCTATATCTCCTTGTAGCTCTGTTAGTCCTGTTCCTTTTTCTGAACTGGTAACAGAAATATAAGGATAGGCGGCAACGTGATTCTTTGCAATTTTATGCGCTTGCCTTAAATTTTTTTCTAAATCAACTTCTGATACTTTATCAACTTTAGTCAAAACTAGCTGATAACTTACTGCTGCTTTATCTAAAAGTGTCATAACTTCTTCATCATTCTTTTTTATTCCATGACGACTATCTATTAAAAGAAAAACCCTTTTTAAATTCGTCCGTCCTCTTAAGTAATTGAAAATTAAATCTTGCCATGTACTGACTGTCTTAATCGGAGCCTTGGCATAACCATAACCAGGAAGATCAACTATTCTTACCTGGTCCCCAAGATTAAAAAAATTAAGCTGCTGAGTACGACCTGGAGTATTAGAGGCTCTCGCAAGATTCTTCCTGCCTGTCAATGCGTTAATTAAACTTGATTTCCCTACATTAGAACGACCTGCAAACGCTATCTCTAACATATCTGATTCAGGAAGCTGCGTTAAAGAAGCTACTCCAAGCATAAATTCGCAAAAATTAGAAAATAATCCCCTGCCCTTAATAGCCCATTCTTCATTCTCTTCTTTTGTCTTGTCAATTATCATAGACGACTTAACTTCCCATTCTTCTTTAACTGTCTATCCATACGGAAAATAATAACCCTTTGTTGTATAATAGATAAAATATTACTCCATGCCCAGTAAATTACTAAACCAGAGGCAAAATGAGCTAACATAAATGTAAAGATTACTGGTAACCAAGCAAAAACCATCGCTTGCGTCTTGTCCGCAGGCTGTGGATTAAGCTTAAATTGAATATACATAGTTATTCCCATAATTAAAGGCCATACTCCTATATCTAAAAATCCTGGTATCGGCCAATCAATTAGTCCAAATAACGTAAATACTGATGTCGGATCTGGCATCGATAAATCATGTATCCAACCATAAAAAGGTGCTTGCCTAAGCTCTATCGCTATATATAAAACTTTATACAAAGAAAAGAATATCGGAATCTGTATTAATGCTGGTAGACAACCTGATGCCGGATTAACTTTCTCCCTCTTATATAACTCCATCATCTCTTGGCTAAGCTTCTGCCGGTTATCCTTATATCTCTCACTAAGCTCCTTTATCTTTGGCTGCAATAACTTCATCTTGTGCATACTAATGTATGACTTGTTCGCTATCGGAAAAACAACTAATCTAAGCAAAAAGGCAAAAACTAATATCGCTAAACCCATATTACCTAAAAATGTATTCAAAAAATCTAGTATGTATAAAAAAGGCTTCGTTAAAAAATAATACCAACCAAAATCTATCGCTAAATCAAAACGAGGAATATTATACTCTTCAGAATAGGCATCTAATGTATTTATCTCTTTCGCTCCTACAAATAAATGATTCGTAGTCTCTATCTCTTCTCCTGGAGAAACTATCTGCGTTGATAAAAGATAATCTGCCTGAAAAACGTCTTTACGATTCAAATTATGATAAGAAAATTTCGTTTTTACATCTTTACTCTCTTGATCAAAAATTAACGCAGAAAGCCAATACTTGTCTGTGATACCTAACCAACCACCATCGTTGGTCGTAAAACTTTCTTCCTTCTCTTCCATTAAATCTTTATAACGAACTTCCTCTAAGGTATCTTCCATTACTCCTAAAAGACCATCAAAAGAAATATAACTAAAATTCGTATCCTCTGCTGGAACTCCCGTGCGAGAAATTAAACCATATGAATTTAAAGAAACTTCCTTATCTCCTTTGTTGATTACTTTATCCTTTATCGTAAACATGTAATCATTATCTAATGAAATAGTCCGAATAAATTCTAATCCCTTGCCATTGTTCCATTTCAAAACTATCGGTTCTAATGGCGTAAGCTCTCTTGTCTTCGTCTCCCATGCCGTGTTATGATCTGGTAGCAAAATTTCCCTATCTATACTAGTCCAACCAAATTCTGCAAAATATGGATTCTTCGTGCCTGATGGCGAAAATAATACTATATGCGGACTCTCAGGATTAAGCGTTTCCCTATATAATTTTAAGGAAATATCATCAAAACGAGACCCTTTTAATCGTAATGTACCACTAAGCTTGTCATTCGATATCTTTATCCTATTATCCTGAATAACTACTTCTTCTCTTGAAACTTCCTTCCTCTTATCTTCCTTGCTAACCTCTTCAACTTCTACTGTACTTGGAACCTTAACTTCCTTCGTACTGCTGGAAATAGAACTTGAAACTCCCTTATCGTCTATTGACTCCGAAGTCGGAAAAAAATAATCAAAAATAAAAACTGCTAAAATCGCTAAAACCGTTGCAACAATAAGATTTATATTGTTATTCGTTTCTTTCTTTTCTTTTGGTAAATCAACAGACATTACTATTCCTTATTCTGCTTGTGTTTCGATGATACTGGAACTGGATCATAACCTGATCCTCCCCATGGATGACACCTTAATATACGCTTTATGGTAAGAATTGATCCTCGAAATGCTCCATGCTCCCTTATCGCTTCAATCCCATACTGGGAACAGGTAGGTATATACCGACAACACTTCGGAAAAAACGGAGATATGCACTTCTGGTAAACCCTAATTAAAAAAAGTAAAAAATATTTCATTCATACTCTTCTTGTTCTTTTCTTCTACGTGATGCCTCATGTATATGCTCTAAGGCCGTCTTTAAATCCTTAACTAAAGCATAAAAAGGTCTGTCAAATGTCGATAACCTACCTATCACTACATAATC
>CALXRE010000080.1 GCA_944390645.1 uncultured Alphaproteobacteria bacterium
GACAGGAATGATGCAGCGATAGTTAAAGCGACCATAGCGATAGCTAGGGCATTGAATCTTACCGTTTTAGCCGAAGGAGTAGAGACCAAGCGACATTTTGATATATTAAAGAGTATGGGCTGTGATGTTATTCAGGGGTATCTTTTTTCGAGGCCTCAGCCACCATCTGAGATGGAGAAGATGCTTAGGGAATGGAAGCCAGAGCAAGTTATATCAGATTTAAATTAGTTTTAACGATATGACTATTCTTTCAAAGGTAAGCGAGCGAAGAAAAAATCGGTTAATCTAGGGGGCATAGCCATGAATAGCCAAGCAAAGAAAGCCATATAGAAAGGGAAAGAAATTCGAGGTTTATTTTTTTCAATATTATTTTTTATGATTTTAGCGGCTTTATCTGCGCTCATTAGACCAGGCATAGGGAATTTATTTTTTTGAGTTATTTCAGATTTTACGAAACCAGGACAGACTACGGAAACTTTTATTCCATAAGGTTTTAGCCATTCTCGTAGAGCTTCTCCCCATATTTTTATTGCGCCCTTGCTTCCGGAATAAGCAGGAGCTCCAGGTACGCCACGATATCCAGCTAAGGAGCTAATCAGAACGATTTGTCCGTTTTTTCTTTTTTTAAATAAGGGAATAATAGGGAGAACAGTATTAAGTACGCCTATTAAATTTATATTAAAGATTTCTCTGATTTTTGTTTCTGATTCACCATTTTTGTTTCCAGGTCCAGCAGATATACCAGCATTTGCAAAAACGATATGTATAGGATAATTTTTTTCTATTTCATTTATCCAAGATTTCATATTATTTTCATTAGTTACATCAAGAGAACGAAAGAAGACATTAGCACCTTTTTTTTGACATAGTTTTGCAGTTTCTTCTAGTTGTTTTTTTCTTCTTGCACATAAGAAAAGGACATTATTAGGATTAGCATACAATATAGCTAAAGCTTTTCCTATTCCACTTGAAGCACCAGTTATAAGAATATTAGTCATTAAAGGGCCTTTTTTTTAAGTAAAGGAGTATCATATTCAGAATATGCATGAAAAGCCAGGGTTAAAATAAAACAAAAAAGTTGACAAACAAAAATAAAAGAGAGATACTCTAGCAAAAATTTAGAATAGGGAGAAGGAAATGAAGGTTACAGAAGGGGTTCATATAATAGTAAGAGAAGGAGCGATTAAAGCATATCGTTATACGCCAGAAGGTAAGCCTATAACTGTTCCATTTTCAGAGATATCATATGTAACGGAAGCAACGGTTGATAAGCTTGATAGTGAAGTTTATGAGCAACTTAAAGAGTTTAAGATTAAAGATTTACAGATTTTGCAGTCATTAATAGAAGTTTCAGACATTAGAGATTTAGCCGTAGAAAAGATATCGAATCATTCTTGTATGGGGCATACTTTTAATGAAGGAATTAAAGTTCCACGAGATATTAAGTTACCGAGGGGTATTAAATTAAACAACCCAATAATTTATATTCCTGATAATTTTATTGCAGACAGAGTAGAAGTAACAGATGTAGATGTATTTAAAGCAGATGCAGAGACGCTTTCTAGGTTAACAGGGGATAAGGAAGTTAGTATTGAAGTAACATCAGGAGAAATTAAGCCAGAAACCCTATCAGGTTTTAAGCAAATAAAGGAATTAAGTTTTGAAAAAGGGGTTACTTTTTTGAGGGATAACTTTAGCTGTCCAGCTTGTAAAGTTTTATATTTTAATGAAAGTGCTCCTTTTAGTTTAATTTTTCAAAGTTTACCGAAGGAGGTATCTTTTAGAGGGAAAGTATCAGATTATATTATAGCTGCGTCAGGAGTAATTGAGCAAGTTTCGTTAGATATATTGAAAGAGAAAGAAGTTAAGTCGTTTAAGGATCTGAATATAGGTTCATTATTAGTTAAAAATATAGAAGCATTAGATATAAGTAGACTTAAAGTTAAATATATTGGTTCAAGTTTACCTGTTCAAAAAAGTATTTCTTTATTAGAAATACCAGTAGATTTAAAGATAGCAGAAGGTACGGTTATTGGTAACTACAAGGTTAGGTAGAAAGAATTTTAAGAAGAATTAACAATAAAAAAGCAGTACTACTTAGTACTGCTTTTTTATTATTTGAAGAAATATAGATAGTAAGTATTATAGCGTTGACAAAGACATATAGAATAATATTTTCTTAGACTTTAAGGAGTTTAAGGTATGGAAAGTCCGCAAATAACGGTTGTATATTTAGCCCGACGAGGTGGTGGTTATGATATCACTACAGTAAGGAACTTTTTTCGTTCATATAACAAGTATAAAGCAGGTATAGGACATGAGCTAATAGTTATATCTAAGGGTTGGGAAGGTTTTGGAGAAGAGTTTTCGAAATTAGAGTTTTTATCAAAGAAAGAGAAGTTTGTTTTAGTTAATTTTCCAGATGAAGGATTTGATATAGGTTCTTATATAAAAATTTTACCTTATGTTAGGACGAAATATGTATTTTTTTTAGGGACCTCTTCAGAAATAGTTTCAGATAATTGGCTTAGGATATTTTATAAAGCGATGGCTAAAGATACATCATTAAAGCTTTTAGGATGTAGTGGGTCTTGGGAATCATTAGAGCAGTCATTTAAGCAATGTGTTTCAGGGATATCGAAGTCTTTTCCAAGGAAGAAGAGATTAGAGAGGTTTAAAGCAATAAAGGAATTTTTCTTTAGAACGATTATTCCATCGATAGGTTTAAAAAGATCGATACAATTTATATTTAAACCAATATCTTTTCCGAATTATTTTGTTAGGACGAATGCGTTTATGATAGAGAAGGAGCTATTTTCATCGTATGCGTCGAGGATAAAATTTCCTAGAAAGATACATCATGTTAATTTAATAGAACATGGGAAGGATTCTTTAACGAGATATATTTTAAGCTCAGGATATAAAGTAGCGGTTATAGGTAAGAGGAGTCGACTTTCATATCCAGAAGATTGGTTTAAGGATGGAGTTTACCAATCTCCCTATCAAGATAAGTTTTTATTAGTTCAAGATAAGAGGACGAGGATATACAGTTCAGAGAAATTAGAGAATCAGAAGACATTAGAGAGATTTTGTTGGGGAGTTTCTTACGACCGTTTTAATAGTATTAGAGAAGAGAAATAATACATACTTATTGTTCTATTTTGTTTTTTAAGAACCCAAGTCATAATTTTTTATTGATAAAAGTAGGAAGCAAATCTTGAATAGAGAGAGATAGGATCCTATATAAAGCAAACTATATTAATATTTAAAGGAAAAGAGGGAAAAAATGGGAAAAGTAATAGGAATAGATTTAGGTACCACGAACTCTTGCGTAGCGATTATGGATGGTAAGGATGCGAAAGTTATAGAGAACGCAGAGGGGAATAGAACCACTCCATCGATGGTTGCGTTTACAGATAATGGAGAGCGTTTAATTGGTCAACCAGCCAAGCGTCAAGCGGTTACGAATCCAGAGGGTACATTATTTGCGATTAAGCGTTTAATAGGTCGTCGTTATAATGATAAGATGGTAGATAAAGCGAAGACATTAGTTCCTTATCATATAATAGCAGGAGACAATAATGACGCATGGGTAGAAGTCAAAGGTCAGAAGTATGCACCGAGTCAAATATCAGCATTTGTATTACAGAAATTGAAAGAAGATGCGGAAGCGTATTTAGGAGAACCAGTTACTCAAGCAGTTATTACTGTTCCAGCATATTTTGATGATTCACAAAGGCAAGCGACTAAGGATGCAGGTAAGATAGCAGGTTTAGAGGTTTTGCGTATTATTAATGAGCCGACGGCAGCGGCATTAGCCTATGGTTTAGATAAGAAGAATTCAGGTACGATAGCAGTATATGATTTAGGAGGAGGAACATTTGACGTTTCTATTTTAGAGATAGGGTATGGAGTATTTGAAGTTAAAGCGACGAATGGAAATACATTTTTAGGAGGAGAAGATTTTGATGCAAGGATAATAGATTATCTTGCGGATGAATTTAAGAAAGAACAAGGAATAGATTTAAGGAATGATCGTTTAGCGTTACAGAGATTAAAGGAAGCGGCGGAGAAGGCGAAGATAGAGCTTTCATCGGCACAACAGACAGATGTTAATCTTCCATTTATAACTGCGGATCAAAGTGGTCCAAAGCATTTAAACATCAAGCTTACGCGTTCAAAGTTAGAGGCGTTAGTAGAAGATTTAGTTACGAGTACAATAGAGCCATGTAAGGCCGCGTTAAAGGACGCGGGATTAAAGTCGAATGAGATAGATGAAGTTATATTGGTTGGAGGCATGACGCGTATGCCGAAGATACAAGAGACGGTTAAAGAATTTTTTGGTAGGGATCCGCATAAAGGGGTAAATCCAGATGAAGTTGTAGCATTAGGGGCAGCGATACAAGGAGGAGTATTAAAAGGGGAAGTAAAAGATGTTCTGCTTTTAGATGTTACGCCGTTATCGTTAGGGATAGAGACATTAGGAGGAGTATTTACGCGTCTTATAGAGAGGAACACGACTATTCCGACGAGGAAGAGTCAAGTATTTTCTACGGCAGAGGATGGACAGACAGCGGTTACGATTAGAGTTTTCCAAGGAGAAAGGGAAATGACTGCTGATAACAAGCTTTTAGGTCAATTTGATTTAGTAGGGATTCCGCCAGCGCCAAGGGGTATGCCACAGATAGAGGTTACATTTGACATAGATGCGAATGGTATAGTTAATGTTTCAGCTAAGGATAAGGCGACAGGAAAGGAGCAGACCATAAGGATACAAGCATCAGGAGGTCTTGCGGAAGCAGATATAGAGCGTATGGTTAAGGAAGCCGAGCAACATGCAGCGGAGGACAAAGCGAAGAGAGAAGAAGTAGAGAATAGGAATCAAGCAGAGAGTTTAATTCATTCTACGGAGAAGACATTAACGGATTTAGGAGACAAGGTTTCGCCTTCAGATAAGGAAGAGATAACGTCAGCGATAGAAGAATTAAAGAAAGCGTTAACTGGTACAGACTCGTCAGAGATCAAGGCAAAGACAGAAACTTTGGTTCAAAAGTCAATGAAGTTAGGTGAAGCGCTATATAAGTCGCAACAAGGGTCAGGAAGTGATACAGCATCAGGAGGAGAAACAAGTTCTTCTCAAGAAACTTCGGCTAAAGAAGAAGGAGTTGTTGATGCAGATTTTGAAGAAGTAAAGAAAGACTAAGGATTAGAATAATATCTCTCACTACCGCTCTTCTTTTTTAAGGAGGGCGGTTTTTAAGAGGGGAAGAGGCATGGCGAAGCGAGACTATTATGAGATTTTAGGAGTAAGAAGGGAAGCTACGATTAGCGAGATAAAGAAGAGCTATCGTACGTTAGCCAAGAAATATCATCCAGATTTAAATCCAGGAGATAAGGAAGCAGAAGTACATTTTAAAGAGGTATGTGAAGCATACGAAGTACTTTCAGATGAAGACAAGAGGAGTGCATATGACCATTATGGTCACGCAGCATTTGATGGAAGTAATGGATTTGGAGGGTTTGGAGGGTTTGGAGGTAGTTCAGCGTTTGCCGATTTTTTTGAAGATGTATTTTCTTCTTTTATGGGAGGTAGTTCTAGGGGAGCTTCTGGTCCACAGAGGGGCAGCGATTTAAGGAAAGACATAGAGATTACACTTGAAGAAGCGTTTACAGGGGTTGTAAAGACGATAAAGATACCGTCTCATAAAGAATGTTCAGAATGTAAGGGAACAGGTAGTTCAGGAGGAAGTTCTCCGGAATATTGTTCTATGTGTAAAGGTTCAGGAAGGGTTAGACAGAGCCAAGGTTTTTTTTCTATAGAGACGATATGTCCCACTTGTGAAGGAAGAGGGAAGATAATAAAAGATCCTTGTCGCAAGTGTGGAGCAACAGGTTATGTTAAGATAGATAAGACATTAGAAGTAACGATACCTAAGGGAGTAGATACAGGAACAAGGATGAGGGTATCTGGAGAAGGAGATTTAGGTATTAACGGTGGTTCGAATGGAGATTTATATCTATTTATTAAAGTTAAGGATCATAAGATTTTTACACGTTCAGGGAATGATCTTTACTGTTCGGTTCCGATATCGATGATAACAGCGACGTTAGGAGGGAAGGTAAGCGTTCCCTCTTTAGATAAAGAAGAAGAGGAAGTAGAAGTTTCTGCGGGAACGCAAACAGGATCGAGGATAAAGATCAAAGAAAAGGGTATGCCGATATTAAATGGAGTTTCTAGAGGTAATTTATATATTGATTTAAATGTTCAGACGCCGACGAGATTAACGAGTAGACAGATAGAATTATTAAAAGAGTTTGAGAAAGAGGGAGAGAATCATACTCCGTCTATAGGAGATTTTTTAGGGAAAGTAAAAGAATTCATAAATAAAGTTACGGAGTAATAATTTTTCTATTTGCTTTAAAGGATAAAAATGATTATTTTTTTTCGACAAGATATTGCCAAGAAATTAAGTATATGGTAATCAAACACGTTCTTAAGTCTGTATGTGGAGTATATTTTGTCATCAGTACACTCATTAAAGTTTGAACTTTCTTCTCGTTACGGTTTAGCTCTTTTTGAGGTAGCGGAGGGAAGGAAGGAATTAGAAAAAGTAGGGCGAGAGTTAGAAGAATTTTCCCTTATGATAGAAGGGAGTAAGGACTTAAGTTTTATGCTTAAGTGCCCGACGATTTCGCGATCAGATAAAGTTTCAGCTATTATGGCGATAGCAGAGAGAGCAGGTTTTTCTAGGACTACGAAGGACTTTTTAGGTTTAGTAGCGAAGAACAATCGTTTATTTGCATTGCCAGGAATGATAAAGGCTTTTTTAAGTCTTATCGAGGAGAAAGAAGGGGAAGTTACAGTTGAAGTTACTACTGCGCAAGGATTAGCAGATGAGCAGAGAAAGAAAATTTCCTCAGAACTTAGTTCAGCCTTGGGCAAGACGATCAGGCTTGAAGTAAAGGAAGACAAGACTTTACTTGGAGGCATGATGGTTAAGGTGGGATCTTTACTTATAGATAGCACATTAAGGACCAAGGTACAGCAACTTAAATTAGCAATGAAAGGTGCCCAATAATGGATCTTCAGGCCACAGAAATATCATCTCTTTTAAAAGAACGGATAGAAGATTTTGAGTCTCATTCGGATACAGTAGAGGTAGGACAGGTTATTTCCGTAGGAGACGGGATAGCTAGAGTTTACGGGATGGAGAGGGTTCAGTCAGGAGAGATGGTTACATTTCCTGACGGGACTAGAGGAATGGCGTTAAATCTAGAAGTAGACAATGTAGGAGTTGTTATTTTTGGAGATGACAGAGCTATTCGAGAAGGAGACATAGTAAAGCGGACAGGAGAGATAGTAAGTGTTCCTGTAGGGAAAGAGCTTTTAGGAAGGATAGTAGACGCGTTAGGAAATCCGATAGATGGGAAAGGATCGATTAATGCTAAAGAGATGCGTCGAGCAGAGACGAAGGCTCCAGGAATTATTACGAGGAAGAGTGTTAGCGAGCCAGTACAGACAGGAATAAAGTCAATAGATGCATTAATACCGATAGGAAGGGGACAAAGGGAGTTGCTGATAGGAGACCGTCAGACGGGTAAGACAGCGATAATACTTGATACCATAATTAATCAGAAGGTATTGAATGAGCAGGCTAAGGAAGAGAAAGATAAGTTATATTGCGTGTATGTAGCGATAGGACAGAAGAGGTCTACGGTAGCTCAGGTAGTAAAGACACTAGAGGAATATGGAGCATTAGACTACACGATAGTTGTAGCAGCTACGGCATCAGAGCCGGCGCCACTTCAGTATATAGCTCCGTATTCAGGCTGTGCGATGGGCGAGTATTTCCGAGACAATGGAATGAATGCGATAATTTTTTATGATGATTTATCGAAGCAAGCAGTTGCATATAGGCAGATGTCGTTATTACTTCGTCGTCCTCCAGGGCGAGAGGCGTATCCAGGAGATGTATTTTACTTACATTCTAGGTTATTAGAGCGAGCAGCGAAATTAAGTGAAGAATATGGACTTGGCTCATTAACGGCGATTCCAGTTATAGAGACGCAAGCAGGAGACGTATCTGCGTATATTCCTACGAATGTGATTTCGATAACTGATGGTCAAATATTTTTAGAGACGAGTTTATTTTATCAAGGAATTAGGCCAGCAGTTAATGTTGGTATTTCGGTAAGCAGGGTTGGTTCTGCAGCACAGATTAAAGCGATGAAGCAAGTAGCTGGTTCGATTAAGTTAGATCTTGCGCAGTATAGGGAGATGGCAGCATTTTCGCAATTTGCGTCAGATTTAGATACAGCGACTCAGAAGCTTTTAGCGAAGGGGGCGAGGTTAACCGAGCTATTGAAGCAGAAGCAAAACAATCCGCTACCAGTAGAAGAAGAAGTAGTTTCTATTTTTTCAGGAGTTAGAGGATATCTTGAGACGGTAGCCCAAAAAGATGTAACAAGATTTGAGGGAGAATTGTTATCGAGGATCAAGGAAGAAGCTCCGGAGATATTAGAAGCGATTCGTAGAGAGAAGAAGCTGTCAGAGGAGACCGAGGCAAAGCTTAAAGCTTTCTTGGAAGACTTTGTTCAGGGTTTTGATAGTAATTCTTAAGGTTAAAGGGTAAGGAATGGCAAACCTAAAAGACCTTCGAGTTCGTATTGGTTCGGTTAAGTCGACTCGCAAGATTACGTCAGCGATGAAGATGGTAGCAGCGTCTAGGTTAAGGAGGGCGCATGAAGCATCGATTCGTTCAGAGACGTATTCGATAGCGATGAAGAAGATTTTAACAGGATTGGTAAAGAGCCTTAGTGAGCGACAAGAAGAATATTTTGTTTCTGGTCGTGGAGTTATTCGTCCACCGAAGATGTTAGTTGGGCATCAAAGATCTAATACGCATTTAATTATTGCGATGACGTCTGACAAAGGCTTATGTGGAGCATTTAATATGAATGTCTGCAAGCGAGTTGCAGGGATAGTATTAGCTTTAGAGAAGGAAGGCAAGCAAGCCAAGATAATGTGCGTAGGCAAGAAAGGATATGAGCTTTTACGTCGAGATTTTCAAGATTTGATAATATCAAAGTTTGAAGGTATAGGGAAGAAGGAAGTTGCCTATAGTGAAGCAGAAGAAGTAGCGTTTAAAGCGATTTCACTTTTTGAGAAAGGTGAAGTAGATTCTTGTACAGTAGTATTCAATCATTTCAAGTCAGCGATTAGTCAAGAAGTTCGAGTAGAGAAGCTTTATCCGTTAGATAATTTTCTAGAGCATAATCCATGGCAAGGTTTAAGCGAGATGGATTTTTTGACGGCCACAGAGACAGGGATAGTAGATAAAGACGACTGGGATTACAGTGATATTATGATTAAGGGAGAAGAGGCTCTGCTTGAGAATCAAGAGATAGAGATTAGTTCTTCACGTTATAATATTAAGGCAGAAGATACGCATTCTGGTCGAGGATCAGGGACATGGTCTACGAGAGGGATTTCGTCAAGGAAGAAGGAAACGAGTAGGAAGATGTCCATTCCAGCGACATTAGCTGGATTAAAGGCTCCCACAGAGGATTTAGATTCTTTGCAAGCGAAATATGGTCCGTATCTTTATGATTTTGAGCCTTCAGATGTATTTATTTTGGAAAGGATTATACCGCGTTATATAGTGGATACGATTTTCCGTACTTTAGTTGAATCGATTGCTTCGGAGAATGGAGCTCGCATGACGTCTATGGACAATGCGACTCGGAATGCTGGCGAAATGATAGATTCGTTGACGCTTTTATACAACCGCACTCGACAAGGTCTCATCACCACAGAGTTGGTAGAGATTATTTCGGGAGCAGAATCAGTATAGTTTTTATAAAGAGTAGGAGTTTTTACTCATGGCTAAGAATAGTGTTGGAACCATTACCCAAGTAACAGGAGCGGTAGTAGATGTTCACTTTGAGGTAGAAGATGATTTGCCAGAGATTTTAAATGCTTTGGAGACAGATAATAACGGGAAGAAGTTAATTTTAGAAGTAGAGCAGCATTTAGGAGAGAATACGGTTCGTTGCATAGCGATGGATTCTACGGATGGGTTAACGAGGGGTCAAGAAGTAAAGGATACAGGGGCTCCTATAATGGTTCCAGTTGGACCAGAGACTTTAGGGCGCATAATGAATGTTGTAGGAGAGCCAGTTGATGAGAGGGGTCCGATAAAGACAAAGATGCACGCATCTATACATCATGAGCCTCCTAAGTTTACGGATCAAGCGACAGAGACAGAAGTTTTAGTAACAGGTATAAAAGTAATAGATCTTATCGAGCCATATTGCAAAGGAGGAAAAACTGGTCTTTTTGGAGGAGCTGGTGTAGGTAAGACAGTTATTATTATGGAGCTGATAAACAACATAGCGAAAGGACATGGAGGATATTCAGTTTTTGCTGGAGTAGGAGAAAGGACGAGAGAAGGGAACGACCTTTATCATGAAATGATGGAATCAGGAGTTATCAATCCTGATGGAGGAAATTCTAAAGCAGCTCTTGTTTATGGTCAGATGAATGAGCCTCCAGGAGCAAGGGCTAGGGTAGCATTAACTGGACTTACGCTTGCAGAGTATTTTAGAGATCAAGAAGGACAGGATGTATTATTATTTATTGATAATATATTCCGTTTTACGCAAGCAGGTTCAGAAGTATCAGCATTGCTTGGTCGTATGCCATCAGCAGTTGGATATCAACCGACATTAGGAACAGATATGGGATCGATGCAGGAGAGGATTACCTCGACGAAGAAGGGATCGATAACGTCTGTACAAGCAGTTTATGTTCCTGCGGACGATTTAACAGACCCAGCACCAGCAACAACGTTTGCGCATTTAGATGCGACTACAGTATTAAATCGTTCTATAGCGGAATTAGGTATTTATCCTGCAGTTGATCCTTTAGATTCTACTAGTCGTATTTTGACGCCAGAGATAGTAGGAGAAGAGCATTATAGAGTTGCAAGAGAAGTACAAAGGATTTTGCAAGCATATAAGTCATTGCAAGACATAATAGCGATTTTAGGTATGGATGAGCTTTCAGAGGAAGATAAGCTTACGGTTGCTAGAGCACGTAAGATTCAACGTTTCTTATCTCAACCATTCCATGTTGCCGAAGTATTTACAGGAGCTCCAGGTCGTTATGTTGAGCTTGCCGATACAATAAAAGGCTTCAAAGGGATTATAGAGGGTAAATATGATCATCTTCCGGAGCAAGCTTTTTATATGGTAGGAACCATAGAGGAAGCAGAAGAAAAAGCAAAGAAGATAGAAGCTGAAAACGCTTAATATAAATATAGGTGATTTATATGAGTGATAGAATAACTATAAGGCTGATTACTCCTGAAAAGCAGTTATTTAGCAAAGAAATAGATTCTGCGATTCTTCCAGGGCAAAAGGGTTCTTTTTCGGTTTTACCGAAAAGAGCACCATTAGTTGCTCAGCTAGTTCCTGGTGTTTTAATAATGCGGACAGGGAAGGAAGAAGAAAGTTATTTTATCACTAGCGGGGTAGCAGAAGTTAGTGATAATTGTTGCAATATTTTGGTTGAAGCCGCTATTGCTACGAATAATGTTAATAAGGCAGCTTTGAATAAAAAACTTGAAGAATTGAAGGCTTCTGCAGAAAAACAAGATAGTGGTTTAATTAGTTTAGAGCTTGAAGATCATATAGCGTTTATTGAGATGATACTCAAGGAAGTTTCTAGCGATAAAGATTAAACGAAAACACTTAAACAATAAAAAACAAGAGAATTTTTAAAAGTTCTCTTGTTTTTTATTTTACACTAAGTAAGGAGAAATAAGGTTTCCCATTCCTTTAAAAATAAACTTAAAGGAATGGGTTTCTTATTTAGAAATTAATCTTTACTTTTATTTTTTGCCGCTAAAGCTAAAGCTTGTCTTTTTTGATACATTTTAGCTTTTAGAGGGTTCTTTTGAGTTTGTTTTTTCTTATTTAGCAAATCTGATCTTTTAATAGATATTGCCCCTACTTCAGTAGTAGCTAATGCCCCTTCTTCAGTAAGGATTTTACTGATAACAGAAGCTTTACCAACAGCAACATTTTGAATATTATTGCTTCTCTTTATTACTATAGTATTTACTCCAGATTCGAATTTTTCAAAAGTACCTATTTGTTTAACTACTTCTGTAAGAATCATATTTTTATCTAAAGATCTAGTTTCTTGTTTAATAATTTGCTCTAATGTTTCTTGATATTTATTCATATAGTCTGTAAGTTTTTCTGTATAAGGAATAACTTGATCATCAGGTATTGATTTATCAGCTATTATTTTTTCCATTAGAGTTGCTTTTACACCAGAAACCCAAGAACGTTTATTTTTTAAAGCACGTTCTTTATCTTCAGTTTTTGCTAAGTCATAAATTACATTAGTATTTTTATGATCTAAAGGAATACTGGTTTCTACAGCTAAATCTTTTAACTCTGTATTTCTTTGTTCTGCAGTTTGTTTTAAGAATGACAAATAAGAATTTAAATCTAAATTCTTTGCATATTCAAGATTTGCAATCAAAGAAGGAGAAAAAGATTCTTTAGGTGTAAAATCTTTTAAATCTACTTGTACATTAGGAATAATAGTTGTCCTAATGTTATTAGGTAAATTTTGAGATATTTTTTCTTCTTTGTTTTCATCAACTACAGGGACAGCTTGTTCTTCTGCTTGTGCTTTTGCAGCTTGTTCTTTTGCTGCTTGTTTTTCTGCAAGCTCTTTTGCTAGTTGTTCTTGACGGATTCGCTCAAACTGCAAACGATTTTCAGCATTAATACGATTTATTTCATCTAATCTAATAGCTTTAAGCTCTTCATCAGATATTGTAGTATCCATTAATGCTGTTTTCACGGTATTTTCTTTTTGTTGTTGGATAGAAAGATTCAACATTTTAATTTCTTCTTCTGATCCTTTTACAGCAAAAGAAACTTGCATAGATTCTGCTTCTTCAACAAAGCGAATAAAGCTAGGTAAATCTTTTAATGCAGCATTTACAGAAATATAGAAAAATTTAGCTTTTCCGTTTACTGTATCTTGGACGATTTTTTTAGTTTCCTGTTTTCCTGGAACATAATCATAAATTTGAGCATCTTCAGGAAGATTTTCAATTAGTTGTTCTTGTTTATCTTCTTTTGTGCGGTCATTAAGAATGCACATACCTGTTTCTAAATCAAAAATCCAATGAGTTCCTTCGTATTCAGGATGGTCAACAAATAAATTTTTAGTTTCCTTTTTTACAGGAGTTCGTTTTTCCATAGATAAGAGTTTTTCTGAATCTACGGAACCAAGTGAACTTTCGCGAACTTTAATTTTTTTAGATATAAGTTGTTTTAAATCATTAAGGTAGACAGAAAAGTCTTTTTCTTCACTATTCCTATTTTTTTCTATAAAAGAGTAAAATTTACCTTGAGCTTTTTTAAACGCTTTTTTTGCTTTGTCTATTTCTTTATCATCTATTTTTTTATCTATTGCCAAATTTTGCAAAACTGACAAAGCAGAAGCTTTTTTAGCGTAATCAAGTGATAAATAATCATGAAAAGAATATATAGAAACTTGATTTTGTAAAGCGTTAAAGAATTTAATAAATTCATCAGAAGATTCTATTTCAGATGGTTTTATATTATGACTTTCCATATTATCATAAGGTTCTTCTAAGCTGTTAATTACATTATCCAAGAATTTAGATAATTGTTCATTTTCTAAAGCATCTTTAAATGCGATTTCAGCAAGATTTTTAGATTCTTTAGCGGCTTCTCTGCGAATTTTTTCTGCTTGTATTTCTGCAGCTTTTTCTTCTGCAAGCTCTCTTGCTAATTGTTCTTGACGGATTTCAATATCAATAAGCTTACTTTTTGCTAAATTAAGGTCATTTTCTTCTTGCTCATTACGGCTTTGCTCAGACTGCAAACGGTTTTCAGCATCAAGAAGCTTTAAATTAAAGTCATTTTCTTCTTGCTCA
>CALXRE010000081.1 GCA_944390645.1 uncultured Alphaproteobacteria bacterium
AGGTTATGAAAATCTTTAGGTAAAATTTTCAACATTGAGAAATCATTTTTTCCACTTCCCCCTAATGGAACCATGTGATGTATAGAAAGTCTCTCAGGAAGTACTCCAAATTTTGCAGCTTTTTTTAATTCTTCAAGAGTAAGAGCAGAATCAAGTATACCACAAGTAGCACATAATTTTACAAATTCTGGTTTAATTTTAACATACTCTTTTCGCATATTTTCAGTATTGGCAGGATTTGCTTTTAAATAAGTTATTGTATCCAAAGATATTTGCCCAGGATATCCTCCTTTACAATAAACAATATTTTCTGGTGCAATATTTTTCATGTTTATGTCTCGAAAGTTTTATAACCGTTATAATTTAAACAAAAACAAGATTTAAAACCAGTTTTTTATAAACTTGACAAATATATACACTAAAAATAGAATTACGACTTTCATCATTAATTTATATATTTTTAAAAAGTTACTAATATTATGTAACTTTATTTTTTTAGATTCGCTTTTAAATAAGAAATGCTTTTAGCTACAAGTAGTATTTATATATACAAAAAACAACTAAATAATGTATTCAAGAGAATCGCTTATTAAGCCACAAGCTATTATAAATGCATAAAAAAACCCCTTTAAGCAAATATGATTAAAGAGGCTTTTTTTTATTTAATTTTTAAATATTTACTTACCAAATATACTTTTAATCGCTCCATCTAAAGTTTCAGAAGCTTTTCCTACAGTGTCAACTATCATATCTTTAGATACAGCAGATACAGCCACTTTAACGGCGGAATCAACAAATATAGAAAGAACTTTTGCGATAGCCTGTCCCGTAGGCATACCATCTTCTTGAGTTCCTATATTATGAACAACTATATCTGGTATTTTTATTTCTAATTTTTTATTTGTATTTTTTAAAATATCTGCAGAAAGCTTTATTTCACCATCAGTAAAAGCTAATTCACGAATAAAGATTTTTTTATTAGCAGAAGTTGTATTTTTTTCATCTGAAGAAGCTTTGGTTTTACTAGCAGAAGAAAAATTATTTAAATATGAATTTATGTTATTCATAAGGACGCTTAAATTTGATTTGCCGTTTTTGATTTCATATAAGAAATTAGCATCTTTAATTTCTAGCTTATCAATAATTATAACATCTTTATTAAGACTAGCTAGATCGACTTTTAAGAATACTTTATCTAGAGAAAAGATTGAATTATCAGAAAATCCACTAGGATTATGAATATCAAAGTCTTCAATCTGGAAGCTACCTTTAAATATTTTTAAATCTACCTCATCTAAGTTTACAGCGGTTTTAGTAATTTCAGGGACATAAGTATTAACGGCAGTTTTAACGATTTGATTTAAACTAGCAATAACAATAAAAGCGGCTATTAAAAGCACAACAACTATACCAATAAGTATTTTTAATAATTTTTTCATTATCCTATCCTTCCTTACATATCAGTTAGACCGAAGAGTATGTTAATGCATTTTACAAATAAAACAATCCTTTCTACACTTTGATTTTTTAGGTTAAGAATCCAGCGTTACGAAAAGAAAAATATCCGCTCTGAGAAACAATAATATGATCATGGAGGACAATATTTAGAGCCAACAAAGCTTGTTTTAATTGAGCAGTCATAGAGATATCATCTTTAGATGGATTAACATCTCCCGAAGGATGGTTATGCACTAAAATAACACTAGCTGCTCTAAGTTCCAAAGCTCTTTTTAAGACTTCTCTAGGATATAAAGGAGTATGATTAATTGTTCCTTTATTTTGTTGTTCATCCGTAATCATACGATTTTTATAATCTAAGAAAATAATTCTTAGACTTTCTTCTTTATTACATCCGATAGTAATTCTGCAATAATCAATAATTTTTTCCCAACTATCAATAATAGGAGCAGAAGAAGCTTTAATTTTAAGCATTCGAATAGCACATTGTTGAACCGTTTTAATAATCGCAGCAGTTGTTTCTTTTATTCCGTCAATTTCAATTAGTTCTTCAGGAGTTGCGGTAAAAACTCCAGGAAGATCTCCAAATTTAGCGATTAAAGATTTAGCTAACGGTTTAACATCTTTACGAGGTATTGCAGCCATAAGAAGCAATTCCAACAACTCATAATCATAAAGAGTCTCCCCACCCGCAGAAAAGAGTTTTTCTCTTAATCTTTCTCGATGCCCAGTATTATTAGGATTATTTTTGGTAGCAGACATAACAAAGAATACCTACAACACATAAGGAGGTTTATCCAAGCCTTTAGGAGATAGAGTAAAGATTTCTACTCCAGAAGAAGTTACTCCAACAGTATGTTCGAATTGAGCAGACAAAGATCTATCCCGAGTTACAGCAGTCCAACCATCATCTAATATTTTGCAATCAGGTCCTCCAACGTTGACCATTGGTTCAATAGTAAAGATCATACCTTCTTTTAACTCCAAGCCCTCTCCTTTACGTCCATAATGGAGAACATTTGGTGCCGCATGGAATTGTGTACCTACGCCATGCCCACAAAAATCTCTCACTACCGAATAACGAAAGCTTTCGACATATTTTTGAATTACATATCCAATATCTCCAAGAGTAGCGCCAGGTTTTACAGCTTGAATACCTTTCATCATAGAATCATATGTTACTTGGACTAGCTTTTTTGCTTTTACTCCAACATTTCCTATTTCATACATTCTACTAGTGTCTCCGAACCAACCATCTAAAATAACCGTAACATCAACATTTGCGATATCACCATTCATCAAGATTTTTTCTCCAGGGATTCCATGACAAATAACATGATTAATAGATATACAAGAAGACTTAGGATATCCCCTATATCCCAAAGTAGCAGGGATGGCATTATGAGATAGAATGAAATCATGAATTAGATCATCAATATCTCCAGTTTTAGCCCCTACCTTCATATAAGGAGTTATAAAATCAAGAGTTTCAGCCGCTAGTTTTCCAGCTTTACGCATTTTTTCAAAACCAGCTTCATTATGAATAATTATTTTTTCTGTCATTTTATGATCCTTAATATTTTACTCCCAAGCACCTTCTATTCGATTAAGCTTAAGGAGTTCAGACCATTCCGTAACTTTATGTTTATTAGTATCATACAACTTAAGTTTAAATATTAATTCTCGATAATCGTATATAGGGTTAACATCTTTTACAGTTATATAGAATTCCGCATACAATTCATATTTAAGATTTTTTTCATTTTGATTTTCAGCCAGAGTTAAATTAGGAGACAAAGATATTCTTTGAGATATCTGCTGTTTTATTGCTTGTAAGTTTATAGTATTAATATCAGCGAAAGAAGTTACTGATACTAAATATATAGGTGTTTTAGTTTCTTTATTTTGGAATAAATTAGATTCTGTCATTTGCGTCAAAGTTCTTTCTACCATTTTAGCAATATCAGGTACAGATGGTAGTTCATCATCATCTAAAGGAAGGATTGGGGCTTTTGCACAAGCAGAACACAAAGCAAAAATACAAAATACAGATAAATATTTAAACGATTTAAGCATATTATTCTCCTTAAAATAGAGTATTACTCTTCAAAAACGAATCTTTCCACATCTTGAGGTTTATCAGGAGCTTTAGATGTTATATAAGAATAGACTGTAAAACCTGTAGGATTTTTCATTCTTTCTGCTGCGGGTATTCTTCTAGGAGAATAACCAACAGATATTGTAGCGAACCAAGATTTTTGGACAGGAGGACGCCCATCAGAAAAAGAATCTATTGTTTCATATCGCACTCTCCAATCAGATATTGTATTAGCATTTAAGCGTTGTGTCCAAAGTATTTTGACTTTTCGAGCAAGACCTGCTGTACGAATTTCTTCTATAGCACGAGTTCTTTCCTGAAGAGTAAGAGCATAAGTATCTGCTGTAGACATAAGATAGAATAAACTATTTGGTCCCCATTGATTATTCATCTCATTTTCATTAGGGATAACAGTATTTCTGAGTTTTACATATTCTGCGACATACTTTTCTGTTAACAAAACAAAAGCCGACATATTACTAGTAAATCCCTGGATTTGCTGAACAACATTATCATCACGATTTAACACTATTATTCTTGGAGTAATTGTGAGTTGGGGAGCTAAATAGAACAAAAAGAAACCTAAAATAATAGTTGAACACATACTAATGATAGAAGCTATAGCCATTATACGAGAAGTTTTAAGATATCTCCGTTCAGGCATTGCAGGGACATGTACACTTTCAGGGTAAGCACCAAGAACATCATTAGAGGAACCTTCTTTAAGATTACTCACAAGTTTAATAAACCTTGTAATGATGTTCATAGTAGCTCTCCCTCAATTATTTAGCGGTTATAATTATTTTTCTACGTTTTTTTTCGCCGCTGGTTTACGAGTAGTTGCTCGAGCTTTTTTAGCCGTTTTCACTGTCTTTTTAGCTTTAGCTGATACAGGAGTTTTTCTAGCTGAAGCCCTAGTTTTTACTTTTGCTTTAGTTTTTGTAGTAGTTTTAGGTTTATCCTTTATTTCAGGAGCATCTTTTAAAGTATCACTAGGATTATTTTCGACATTTTCTTGTTTATTTATCGTTTCCGAGAGATTTTTTACTTGGATTTGTTGAGACTTAGCAATTTCTTTTTTTCGTTTATTTAGAATTGAGAAAATTATAATTAATAAGATTATAAGCCCAACTAATGGAATTAAATCCAAGTTATTATTAGTAGCAATATTATCCATAATTTTTTTACCTTCCTTTTGGGTATTAAAAATATCTATAGAAAAACTTTCTTTATTGTTTGCGCTTTGGCGGAGCCAATCAACATTATCCACGATTTTGATATGCTCATAAACCGCAGCTAGCTCATAAAGAGCTTTTTCATCTCCATCTCCTGCTGCACGCAATATCCAGATATTATTATCATTTTTAGGATTATTTTCAACATCTTGTACAGTATTAAATCTTCCTAATTTAAACATGGCGTTAGGATTACCAGCATCTGCGGCTTTTTGATAATATTCAAAAGCCTTGTTTTTATCAGGAGGAACACCATTACCTCCTTCATATATAAGACCTAGCTTATATAAAGCCTCTGCGGATCCTTTTTGTGCAGCTTTTTCAAACCAATATATTGCCTTTTCATTATCCAAAGGAACATAGGCACCATCGAACAAAGCATTAGCGAACATATACTGGAAAAAAGGGAAACCTTTTTCAGCGGCTTCTTGATATATGGCGATTCCTTTTTTTGGATCTCTTTCAACACCATTGCCTTCAATGTACATACGAGCAATGATGAACATCGCACCTTGATTATTCTGCTCTGCGGATTTAGTAAACCACTCTAAAGCTTTATTATCATCTCTAGGTATACCTCTACCATTAAAATACATAAGACCTAAAGCGAATTGAGCTCTAGCATCTTTTTCTTTTTGAGCAGAATCGTTAAAATACTCAAAAGCTTTTAGGAAATCCCCATTATTATAAGCATCAGATCCCAAATCATAATTAGATTTTATTATTTCTTCTGCATACAATGAAGAAGAGATAAAAGAAAGACAAACAAGTAACAAAATTTTTATCATTTCGTTATTCTCCGTGAGAAGATTTAGATATTGATAAATATCAATATAGTTCAATATTAAACATTTCGATTTATTTTACTAGATTTAAATAATCATATTTATAGCCTCTTTTATAGCCTTACTTGTACCGATAGCGACTTCAGCAATATTTTTTGCATTCATATAACAAGGAGTAGTTATAATTTTATTTTTTTCATCTACCGTAATTTGAGTAGGGTCATTAAATACAGTTTGAGTACCGATTTTTTCTAGTTGTTGAGCAATATTTTTATCATAACCTACCGTTATTTTTATATTTTTTAGGATTATAGCCAACAAGACTGGAGCAATACATAGAGCTACAATTGGTTTTTTTAGATTATGAGTAGCAATTACAGCGTTAGCAACATCTTGATTAACATTACAAGAAATTCCTTTTGTATAATAATCACATAGGTTTTTTATGACACCGAGCCCACCAGGGAACACCAAAGCATCAAAATCATCAGGACGATAAGATGCAAGATCAGCGACTTTACCTCTAGCGATACGAGCAGCTTCGGTTGGAACATTTCTATATTCTGTAGTTATTTTTCCATTAGAATTATCAGTAACCAAGAAATCTATATTAGGAGCGAAACAAGAATAATTAGCCCCTTCGTTTGTTATAGCCAACAAAGCCGATACGGTTTCATGTATTTCAGACCCATCTTGAGAACCACATCCAGCTAATACCACAGCAAAATTTAAAGCGTTTTTCATAATAGTCTCCTTTACATCTTGGTTGTTTATTTATTTTTATTACATTATAAGGAGCAAAAAGAAAGTCCATAAATAAAAAAGGAGATAGATTAATGAAGCCAGAAATAACAACATTGGACAATGGTATTAGAATAGTTACAGATAATATGCCTCAAGCAGAAAGCGTATCTTTAGGTATGTGGGTTAACGTTGGTTCTCGTAATGAAGAAGAAAGTACCAATGGGATATCTCACCTTTTGGAACATATGGCATTCAAAGGAACAACGACAAGGACTTTTAAAGATATAGATGAAGAGATAGAGAATCTTGGAGGATCAATCAATGCGTATACCTCAAGAGAAGAAACAGCTTATTATGCTAAGATGTTAAAAGAAGATGCCAGTACAGCACTTGAGATTATAGGAGATATTTTACAGCATTCGACCTTTCCAGATAAAGAATTAAAGAAAGAGAAAACCGTTATCATTCAAGAGATAAATCAAAGTTATGACACTCCAGATGAACATGTCTTTGATTTATATCAAGAAGTAGCGTTTCCAGATCAAGCATTAGGTCGACCGATCGCAGGTTTATCAGAAAACATAAATAAATTTACCAGATCAGATATTCAAAATTACATTTCAGAACAATATCAAGCCTCTAATATGGTATTTTCAGCAGCAGGCAATGTTAAGCATGAAGAAATAGTTCGTTTAGCAGAAGATATTTTTACAGTATTTCCCAAACAAGATAAACGTGCTTTATCTGTTCCAGTTTATAAAGGAGGAGATATAAGGAAAGAAAGGGATATAGAACAATTACAATTAGTTTTTGGGTTTAAAGGATTTAGCTATAAAGATGAAGATTATTATGCCGCAAATATAATGGCAATTATTTTAGGTAATTCCACGACTTCTAGAATGTATCAAGAGATTAGAGAAAAAAGAGGTTTAGTTTACAGTATATATTCTTATCCAACCTTTTATAGAGATACAGGTTTATTTAGCATTTATGCGGGGACATCAGAAGAAAATGGGAATGAACTTATAGAAGCTGTTGGAGAAGAGATTAAGAAAATAACAGAATATATTACTCCAGAAGAGCTATGCAGAGCGAAGGCTCAGATGAAAGCGAATATTTTAATGTCTTTAGAGAGTTCATCATTTCGTTGTGATAAGAATGCGAGACAAATGTTAATATTCAATCGTCTTTTAGATAGTTCAGAAATGCGAGAAAAGATAGATAATATTAGAGGAGAAGATATTCTTAAAGTATCAGAACGTATTTTTAGTTCAGCGTTAACGTTTGCGGCTTTAGGAAGGACTAAGGGGCTTAAGGATTCAGATAGTATTCGTAAAGCTTTAAGCATTTCCTTGGTTTGAAGACAACATATTTGCATCTACGCCAATTTTTTTTAAAGCATTTTTCCATTTTTGGGAATGGGGAGTAGAGAAAATCAAGTTATCATCAGCATCACAGATTAACCAAGAACTATTTTTTATTTCTTCTTCTAACTGCCCAGGTCCCCAACTAGCATATCCAAGAGCCACCATACTTTTTGCAGGACCTTTTCCAAGAGCAATGGCTTCTAGTATATCGAGAGTAGCAGTTATAGCGACATCTTCATGTACTACGACAGTAGATGCCAAGAAATAATCTGCCGTATGGATTACAAATCCTCTAGTATTTTCCATGGGCCCGCCATATACAATATCTGGCTCAAAAAGTATATCTTCAGGGTTTACCTTGATTTCTAACTGTTTTAGCAATTCAGGGAATTTAACAGGTAAAATAGGACGATTAATAACTATTCCCATAGTTCCATCTTTAGAGTTTGCACATAAGTATATTAAAGATCTATCGAAACGAACATCTTCTATTCCAGGCATTGAAATCAAGCATTTTCCAGTTAAAGAAATATTTTTAGTTAAGTTTTTTTTATCTTTATTTTTAGGCAATTCAAATATTCCTTTCCAGTGAAGAAAATATTAATAATCAATAGGAGTAAGTTCTTCAAATTCTAAATGTCTGTTTAAATCTTGAAATACAACTCCGTCAAAATCCAAGCTCAAAATTCCATTAAAATAATTTCCGATAATTTTTTGCCATTCAGGTTTCCAATACTCAACGACAATAGCCTCATCATTATTATCTGCTATTTTACGCAGCCAAGAAGGGTTTTGCAACTTCCAGTTTTTTTTCCATAAGAAATCAGTATCTTTGATTGTAGCCAAGTTTAAAGAAGCAAGCACCAATCGTTTAGCACCATTTTTTTTAAATTTCAAAGAATATACCTCTTCTTTAGTTAATGGATATTTATTTTGGAAGATAGGATCTAAGATTAGAATATCGTAATTAGTTTGTTTTAATAAGTTTATAAAGTTTTGTTTATCTGAGAACTCGTTAGTATCTGTAACGACTAAGATATTTCTAGCATCTTTTAATGAATTTACATTAGTAGCATTATCCATAAAAGGAGCTTCAGAAGGTATAGTTTTAAAAGCCACTTTTATATCAGGAGCAGTATATAAAGGGACAGCATGAGATGCAGCCTGTTTTTGAATAGCTAGGATTTTTTCTGACGGACAAATTTCTTCACCTAATATTGCTATATTGAAGTCTTTCAAAGTATTGATAGCTTCTTTAGGAAGATCAGAATTATTGCAGTAATGATTAAATATTAAGAATCCATCTATACTACGAGCAAAACGACGAGAAGGAGATCCAATTTTTTGAGATTCGCTTTGTTCTGCGAATAAGTTAATTATAAATATTTCCTCTGGAGTTTTAGCATTATGTTTTTGAGCTCGATCTAACTCATCATAAAGGTTTTCCCAATTTTCTCTATATAACAAATATTCACCGCCTTTAATTACGATAAAGAAATCAGGATTTTTATTTTTTGCGTAATCAGAAAGAGTTACAACAATATTTCTCATTTCTTCCCGATAATTTGGAATTTCATTTAAAGGAAGAATAATTCGCTCTTTCAATGGGTCATATTTTTGTTCGTTTTGAGCAAAAGAATTTACAGGCAAGCATAAAAAGCCAAGGGAAATAAGGGTTATAATAAAATTAAGAGACATAATTAAATATCCATTATATTATTTATAAGATTACAGATTATATACTTTATTAGTTATTGCGATTTGAGTAAAGGTAAGATGAGTATTCCGATTGTTTGGGTATTAGATGATGGACGCCCTGGTACATTTAACCAGGCTCTAGGGGTTGCAGAGGCGTTAGGTTTTCCGTTTACCGTAAAGAAAGTTGAATATAACAAATTAGCGAAATTACCTAATTTTATTCGAGGATCGTCAATAATAGGAGTCTCAGCGAATACGGTTAAAGATTTATGTAGTGAAGAATTTCCAGATATTCTTATCACCGCAGGACGCAGAGCCGCACCATTAGCTCGTTATATAAGGAAGATATCGGGTAAGAAGACTCGTTTAGTTCAAATTATGTATCCAGGGAAAAGTTGTTTAAAAGATTTTATGTTAGTTGCAGTTCCGAAGCATGACAAAATAAAGATAAAAGGCAATAACATGATTTCAGTTATAGGAGCTCCACACAGAATAACGAGAGATAGACTCCGAGAAGAAGCTAGTAAATGGCTAGATAAGTTTCAAAATTTTCCTCGCCCTTTTACAGCTTTAATAGTAGGAGGTAGTACTAAGAATCGTCAATTTACTACAGCTATGGCAAAAGATTTAGCTTGGAAAGTTAATGAGCTTATAAATGGGAATCGAGGAACAGTTTTAATTACGACATCTCGTCGTACAGGGAAGCAACAAGAAGAAATTCTTTTAAAGAGTATATTAGATCCTCGTTATATTTACCGATGGGGAGACAAGGAAGAGAATCCTTATTTTGGATTTCTTTCGCTTTCAGACCGTATTATAGTTACAGGGGATTCAGTTTCTATGTGTTCAGAAGCATGTGCGACACCAGTTCCAGTTTACATTTATGATAATCCAGATCTTTTAACTAAGAAGCACAAACGTTTTATCGAAGAACTTTATAAAGGAGGTTATGCAGATCCTCTTATAGGTAAAGCAGCAGAAGATGAAGCCCCACATCTTACCTTAAACTCAGCAGAAAACATAGCAAAAGAAATAAGGAAACGATTAGATAAAGAAAAATAACTATAAACTAAGACTTTAGAAATACGGCTTAGAAAAGTATAGTTATATATCTTGCTCTCACTTAGGTTATGTATTATAAAAACAAACAACACTACAATATAAAAAGAAGAGGGAAAATTGCGAATATTTGTTACAGGAAGCGCAGGATTTATAGGTTGTTTTACATCTATGGAACTTTTAGAAAAAGGACATGAAGTTATAGGTCTTGATAACTTAAACAATTACTATGATGTAAAATTAAAAGAAGATCGTTTAAATCTTTTAAAGAAATACAAGAATTTTACAGATATTCGTATAGATATTCATGACAAAGAGAAGGTTAAAGCTTTATTTAGTAAATATAAGCCAGAAATTGTTATCAATCTTGCCGCCCAAGCAGGTATACGGTATGGGATAGAGAATCCTTATAGTTATATAGATTCTAACATTTATGGTTTTTTGAACATTTTAGAAGGTTGTCGTCATACAAAAGTTAAACATTTAGTCTTTGCGTCTTCCTCCTCGATTTACGGAGCTAATGCAAAGATGCCATTTTCTGAGCATGATAATACCTCCCATCCATTATGTCTTTATGCCGCAACGAAGAAAGCTAATGAAATGATGGCTCATTCATACTCTCACATATTCAACATTCCCTGCACAGGACTACGTTTTTTCACAGTTTACGGTCCATGGGGAAGACCAGACATGGCTTTATTTAAGTTTGCAAAAAACATTATTAAAGGAGAAGAAATAACCGTTTTTAATAATGGTAATATGGCAAGAGATTTTACTTATATTGATGATATAGTAGAAGGAGTTGTTAGGATTTCTCTAGATGACTTTCCCAAGATAGATTCGAAATGGAATGCGGAGAATCCCGATCCAGCATCGAGTGGGGTAGCCCCCTTTAGGATTTACAATATAGGTAGGAATGAACCTTGCCAACTTATGAAGTATATAAATACCTTAGAAGAAGAAATAGGAATATCTGCGAAAATAAATATGCTCCCGATGCAACCAGGAGAAGTTTTAAAAACTTGGTCAGATTCTTCAGACTTTATTAAAAAGACAGGATATCAACCAAGAGTTTCGATTAAAGAAGGGATTAAAAATTTTGTTGTATGGTTTAAGAATTATTATAATCTTTAGCTCTTATTTGATTTATTCGTTTAATGATTGCAGAGTGTAATTCTTTTCCACCATGAACAATATCATCAGCACCATTTTTTAGGAGCATATTAGCAAATATATTATCTTTATCTTCTCTAGTAACGTTTCCAATAACATAAATACCTTTTCCATTTATTGCTTTTTTTGCTGCCAAAATATCAGATAAAGCATCTCCAGAGAATATAATGCATTCAGGATCTATTTGTTCTTTTTGTACTATATAATTTATAGGTTCGGTTTTTGTAATAAAGTCATCACCAGAGAAAATATTATTTTCATTTTTAAAAAATTTTATAAGCTTAGTTTTAATTAATTCTGTAGATAGTCTTTCATGAAGACTTCCAGAGATTAAATAAAATATAATATTATTCATACGGCTAAGATCTGATAACATTTCTATTATACCAGGGAAAATATTATCAGGAGATACAAAATCAATAATTTTCCGTTCAACATTCAATCTAAAATTAGTAAAATCTAAAGGATTTATGGGTTTTTCAGGAGAAGCAATTTCTTTATTTATTATTTTTAATAACAAATCATTACCATTTCCCGTAATATTCTGAAAAAACCATTTTTGCCCTCCATTTTTAGGGTTCATTTTTTCTTCAGTTTTACTAAGAGCATATTCATCATTACGTTCAATAAAGAAAGTTTTAAAGGCTTGGTAATATAATTGATATGCGATATTTTCAATATCGATTAAATTACCATCTACATCGAAGGCTAATACAATTTTTTTTTCTTTTTTCATAGAAAAAACTTCAAATTACTAAGAGATAATAACAATAAGAAAAGATTAATAGCTATGCTATGATATAGAACGTTCTAAAGCACCATAATTTATATTAGCTACCATAATTTGTAAGGCTTTTTGTTCTTCTTTTTGAACATTTTTGATACGATTTTGAATAGCTTTTCCTAACTCAGAAGTTGAAGAAATTACAATATCAGCACCATTATTTAAGAGTCTCTGAGCATGTTCAGTTTTACAACCAGCGCAATGAGAAGCGCCAACATTACCAATAAAATAAATCCCCTTTCCTCCCACTTGGACAGAAGACATGGCATCATATATACTATCCCCAGAAAACAACATATGAGAAAAAGGTAAAGAATGTAGTTCATTATTAGCTTCTGAATAATATCCTTCTTGATTTAAGATTTGAAGCAAAGCTTCTGTTTTATATTTAAAATCTTCTCCGCCTCGAACATTATTCTTAAAATCTATTATATTGAAGATACCCACTTTTTTAAATATTTTTTCTAGACGATCTCTACTACTTCCCGAAACGAAATGAACAGAGATATTTTTATTTTTTACTAATTTAAGAATTAATTCTTTAGCACCAGGTAATAAAGAATTTTCATTAGTTCTATCAATAACTCTTTTATCTACTTCTAAACGAATTTTTTTAAACTCTTCTTGGAAGGGAGCTCTATTTTTACGATACTGTTGTTTTGCATAATATCTAAAAGAAGCATAAGGCTTGGT
>CALXRE010000082.1 GCA_944390645.1 uncultured Alphaproteobacteria bacterium
AACTTTAATAGAATTTGCATCATAGCTATTTTCTTTCTTTATCTCTTCTGTCATTTTTATTCTCACTATTTCTATTTCTTTTACGCTACCGCAGCTGTAACCTCTGCATTATCTATATCAAAAAATTGACCTAAACCACATAATGAACTAAACGATCCTATGTCCGTACCCGTTAACCATACCTGTGAATTAAGATCGACTAATATCGAAAATAACGCTCCCCTTCGTTTTTTGTCTAAATGCGCTGTAACTTCATCTAAAAGCATAACTGGAGCCACCCCTCTATCCCTTATCTGTGCCTTGCTGTGCGCAATAATTATCGAAACCAATAACGCTTTTTGCTCCCCTGTAGAACATAAACTCGCTCTTATCCCTTTCTCATGCATAACTTCTAAATCCGTTTGATGCGGACCTGAAATATAACCTCCATCCGCAAAAATCTTCCTACTCCTCTCTAATCTCTCCCTAAATCTATCCTCTACGGTTAATGCTGGCTCTTCTCCTAAAAGATTCTCCAAATCCCCTGATAAACTAACCTCTGCTCGCGGAAATTCTCCCCCTCCTTCTAATAAAAATGGCTGCAACCTTAATATTAAATCCCTACGTGCAGCCGCAACCGCTACCCCATACTCTGACATCGTGTTCTCTAATGCCCTTAACCATACTGCGTCCTTACAACCTTCTCTTAAAAGACGCCCCCATTGCTTATACGCATTACTATACGCTGTTGTCCTTCCTGCATGACCACTATCAAATGCTTGAACTAAACGATCTAAAAATCTCCTCCTTTGTGTCGCTTCTCCACAAAAAATCCTGTCCATCGCAGGCGTGAGCCAAACTGCACTCATTATATCTCCTAACTCACTTTGAGACTTAGCTACTTGACCGTTAATCCTAACTTGCCTCCTCTCTAAACCTTCTTTCCCTCCTTCACATCCTGTGCCTATATCAAATTCTCCTAACGGGCTTATTACCTTCGCAGAAACACCCCAGGAACTAGGAAACCTCGATATATTATCTTCTTGTCCTAAAACTATTTCTGAATGATGCATCGCAACATCAGAAAAACGAGCATGTCTTAAACCTCTCCCTGGCACTAAAAACGATAACGCCTCTAACATGTTCGTCTTCCCTGAGCCATTATTCCCTGTTAAAATAACTGGGCTAGACGTCTCTACTTCCAAAAATAACGACGAATAACAACGAAAATTCGTAAGCTTCAACTTACATATACCTGTCTTTCGCTTACTATTTATTTCGCTCATTAAACCCTCATCGGCATAATTACATAAATAACACTCGAGTCGGATAAATCATGAACAACTACAGGAGAAGACGAATCTAATAACGAAATCCTAACTTTTGATCCCTTTGTCTGTCCCAAAATATCCAAAAGATACCTATAGTTAAATCCTACTTCTAATGAATCTCCCTCGTATCTTCCCTCTAAATCCGTCTCCGCACTACCCTCTTCCGCTGATGTCGCTGATACTACTATTTTATCCCTATCTATGTATAATCTTACACCCCTCGATTTCTCCGAAATAACAGCTACACAATCTACTGCTGAAGCTAAAATATCCGAATCTACTTCTAAAAACTTATCATTACCCGATGGTATAACCCTCTCATAATCTGGATACGTACCATCTATCAGTTTAGAGGTCAAAATTACATTCGCTATCTTAAACCTTATCTTCGTACTCGAAAGCGATACCTCAACATCTTGTAATAGCTCTGAAACTAACTTCTGTATCTCTGTTATCGTCTTCTTGGGTATAATTACTCCAGGTATTCCTGCGGCTCCTTTCGGTAATAAAACCTCCGCACTCGCTAACCTATGACCATCTGTTGCTGCCGCACAAAGACTTGCTTCTTGACCTCCTTCTTTCTTCTTCTCATGAATGTATATACCATTTAAATAATATCTGGTCTCTTCCTGAGAAACCGCAAAAACCGTACGATCAAATAAACTCTGCAACTGCGCTGATGTAAGTGTAAAATTAAACGGCATATCTCCTTCTGAAATACTCGGAAAATCTTCTCCTGGCAATGTCGCTAATGAAAACCTAGCTCTACCTGAAACTATGTTTAATAATCCTTTATCTCTATCAAGACTAAATTCAATGTCTGATCCTTCTAAAAGTTTCCTCGTTATCTCTAAAAGCTTATGTGCAGATGCAGTAACTGATCCTCCTTCTAAAACCTTCGCTTGCGAGGACTCAACTACTTCTAAATCCATATCCGTAGCTCTAATTATTATCCTATCTTCTGACCCTTTTATTACTTCTATTTTTATGTTGGATAATATCGGTATCGTCTGTCTTCTTTCTACAACGTTTTGCACATGCGACAACATCTTAAGCAAAATGCTTCTCTCTATAGTAAACTTCATTGATATCTCACCTTAAATACTGATAGTAAATGGCTGAAAACTTAAACTCCAGCCTCATCGCTTGCTAGTATAGCATAAACTCTTATTTTCAAAAGCTTAAAAACGTATTTTTAACCCTTTTTTATCCCTTAATAATAAAGTCTATGAACTTAAAATCCTTGTAAGCAAAACTACGTCTTCCGAAATACCTGAATCCGTTTGCATCAGTTCCTCTACTTTCTTAACTGCATGCATAACCGTCGTATGATCCCTATCAAATTTCCTTCCTATATCTGGTAATGAACGTACCGTTAATTTCTTCGCTAAATACATCGCTATTTGACGGGGACGCGCTATACTCCTCTCTCTCCTTTCTGAACGCAAATCCGCAACCCTTACTTTAAAATATTCTGCTACTTTCGTCTGTATCTCGTCTATCGTTACTTTGCGATCACAAAAACATAATAAATCTTTTAATATCTCCTTCGTACTTTCTAGCGTTATTTGACGACCTATTAGTTCCGCATGCGCTAATAAACGCTTCAATGCCCCCTCTAATTCCCTAACATTCGTATTTATATGAGAAGCTAAAAATTCTATAACTTCTTGTGGTACTTCAACTCCTAGCCCTGATATCTTACTTTGTAAAATACCTAACCTTAATTCATACGTCGTCGGATGTATGTCCGCTACTAAACCACTCCCTAATCTCGTCTTTAAACGATTCTCCATTCCATCTAGTTCCGTTGGTGATTTGTCTGCTGATAAAATTATCTGCTTGCCTTCATCTATTAATGCATTAAACGTATGAAAAAACTCTTCTTGCGTCGCATCTTTACCGCTAATAAATTGAACATCATCTATCATTAAAACATCTACTGAACGAAATTGCTCTTTAAAATGTATTGTATCTTTATTCCTTAATGCTTGAACAAACTTATACATAAACTTCTCTGCTGAAAGATACAAAACTGTCCTCGTTGGATCCTTCTCCTTTATATGCCACGCTATCGCATGCATTAAATGCGTCTTACCTAAACCAACCCCTGAATATAAATATAATGGATTAAATAATATGTCCTTAGACTCTGCTACCCTCATCGCTGCTGCATATGCAAACTCATTCGATTTACCTACTACAAAATTCGAAAATGTATATCGCAAATCTAACGGCGCAGAAATCTCTCCTACCCCTGAAACCGTAACTAATGAATGATTACTTGCTATAACTGGTAATCTATCTGTTCGTTCTTCTTCAAATAAACCAGTTTCGGAGCCGTAACTATCCTTAACCCCTCCTCCTACATCTACTGAACAAGACGCCTTAACTTCAAAACATACTTCCTTAATCTCTGGATTATGTTCCTGCCATATACTCTGTATCCTGGCAGAATAATTCTTTAATATCCATTCCTTCATAAAACGAGTCGGAACAAACATCTTTACTCTGCCTGATGCTAAACCTCCTATCGCCATCGGTGCAAGCCAACTCGAAAATGCTGACTCACCAAACTCATTCCGTAAGTCCTTCCTTACTAAGCACCATTGCTCCGAAACTTGATTCTTTATAAGGCTATCCGCCATTCCCTCTTTTACCCCAAAAAAAGTTCCTTCCTTCAGTGACACTGCTTCCTTTTAAAGCTTCCGCACAAGCTTTTTGCCACCTTACTTAACCTTGTTTGATGCTATTAAAAACAATCACAAGAAGAAGTGTTAAAACTTCATTAACAAAAATAATAAATAAGAATCTTTCATTGGCAATATTAAAGAATCTCTTTTATGCAATTAAAAAACTTGACGCAATATATTGTACAACAACTTAAGACTTTACCGTTACTAAAATACTAAATAAGCACTTATAAAATTTAACCGCAAAATAAATAACAAAAAAGCCTCCGCAAATCGCAGAGGCTCCTTTCTCCTATAGCGCTAACCTTAAGCCTTAAGCGCCTTAAGCTTAGCACAAAGCCTTGAAACTTTTCGAGCAACCGTGTTCTTATGCATTACACCTTTATTTATTCCTTTTGCCATCTCGGATTCGGCCTTTACAAAAGCTGTTAACGCTTCCTCTTGATTCCCTCCTTTTATGGCAACTTCTGCCTTCTTTATAAAGGTACGTATACGACTCCTCCGAGCACCATTTACTGCTGCTCTCTTCGCATTTGCTCTAATACGCTTCTCTGCCGATTTATGATTGGCCATCGTTTTTACCTGCTTTTTCTAAAATAAAACTAAATAAGGCTGTCCTTGTAATATAATGCTTTAAAATAGTCAAGAAAAATCTCTTTTCCTTTAGCTAAAAACTTCCTTTTTTAATAAAAATATTCATAAATACTTTTTTCGATTCCTATTCTTAAGACTGCTTAGATATATATCTACTTAAACTATCCTCACAATCTTTACTCTCTAATGATTTAATAAAATATCTTCTATCTTCCTCTATTCCTTCTTCAAAAGAAAATTTATTTCCTTTTTTTAAAGCCTCTTTCGCTAAATCTACTACAAAAGTAGACATACTCGCTATCCTCTCTGAAGTCCGAATCGCATCCGCTAATAAATCGCTAACTGGAACTATCCTGCTAACTAAACCTACCCTCTCTGCCTCTACAGCATCCATGTTACGACCTGAAAGTATCATCTCCATCGCTTTCGATTTACCTATTGTCCTCTCTAAAAGATTCCCTCCTAAATCTATCGGTAACATCGATAAAGTAATCTCTGGATAACCAAATCTAGAATTGTCCGCAGCAAGAATTATATCACATAATAATGATATCGATAAACCTGAACTCAATACATAACCTGATACCCCTGCTATCAAAGGCTTCTTACAATTTTGTAATATATCCTCTACCTCTTTAAGCCTTGATAAAAGATCTCCCCTGCTTGCTGGGCTTTCTAATTCCTTTATATCTACTCCTATACTAAAAGATCTTTCATTCCCTGTTAAAATTATCGATCTAACCGCATCATCTATTATAAATCCTTCTAAACCTTCCTTAATCTCCTTTAACATCTCAACCGATAATGTGTTGTGACTCCTTGGTTGATTTAATGTTAATATCCCTGTTTTCCCTATAACCTCTGTATTAATATAGCTAAATGTCATTATCCTCTCCTCTATCTCTCTATTGTCTTTAGCTCAAAACGAACAACAAATGGGGCATTCTTACCGCTTATATCTATACAAAGTTGTTCATCATCCCTAAAATAACAATTATTCTTACTCCCTTTTAATCGTTGCCAACCTAAAGACGGTAGCGATTCTGAATAAAATCCTTCTATATTCTCTCTCGAAAAATTATCCGAAGAATTCATATAAACTTGAATAAATCTTCCTTCTGGAGAATCAAAGCTTATCGTCCCATCTTCTGGATATGTCATCCCTGTCATCAGAGGAATATCTTCAAAACCCGGAACAAATGCTTCTTCTGTAAAATCTGATGCCATTAAAAATGATGGATAAAATGTAAATAAAATTATCTTTAAAAAAATCTTTCTTATTCTCATCTCTTTTTGCTTCTCTCCTGATTTATTTTTAAACTTGCTTCCTAGGACAATAATATGTGGCTCTTCCATTTAATGATATCTTTTTGATCCCTTCACAAACTTTCTTCCAATTACATTCTTCACACCTTTCTCCTTCTCTGCCATAAACTAAAAGCTGACTAATATATGCTCCTTTCTTACCGTCTGAACCCCTATAATCTCTAAAGGTGGTTCCTCCTGCTGAAATCGCTCTTTGCAATAACTCTTTAATCGTTGAAACTAATATCCTTGCCTGGCTAATAGAAATTTCTTTTGCTGGCCTTAATGGCGAAATACCACATATAAATAATGCTTCACAAACATATATATTACCTAAACCAGCAACTATACTCTGATCTAAAAGCGCCGTCTTTATTGGTATCCTCGTCTTATTTAACTTCTCCTTCAAATATTCTCCACTGAATTCTTCTCCTAATGGCTCTATTCCCATATCCTTGAAAAAGGGTAATTCTTTAACTTCACTTTCTTCAACTAATAAAATAAGCCCAAAACGTCTAGGATCTGAAAAAACCAACTTCTTTCCTGAAATAAAATCTAAAATAACATGAGAATGCTTATCTATCGCTTGTGTCGATTCTTGTACTAAAAGTCTCCCCGTCATACCAAGATGTCCTACAATAACATCTTTCCCTTGTAAATGAATCAATATATATTTCCCTCTGCGCTTAACCGTATCTATTACTTGACCTTCTATACGAGAAATAAAATTATATGGTATCCTCGTTCCTTTCCTTAGTTCATAGCGATTTACCGTGGCTTTCTTTATCTCTTCTCCACTTATATGCTCTCTTAAATAGCGACAAACGGTCTCAACTTCTGGTAACTCTGGCATAAGTATTCTCTTAACTATATATTCCTTGTATTGTTATATATATTATATCTTGATTCTAAGGATATTTTTGATGATGTTAAACAATCTTATAAAAACTTGGAAATTATATTTTATTTTAAATAAAAAAAATCCTCAAAAATTACAAAAATATCTACAAAATAATGCTTTCTCTTTTTGGGGAGTCGCTCAAAAAATATTCCCTGATTTAACTTTTAATCTGCCAGTTACAAAAAAATATCTAAAAAAAACCTGGAACAATAATAATAAATGTATATTTAAAAACTGCTTCGTAAATTTAAAATATGATAATTATAATTATATCTTTACTGACTTCTCTGTTATTAATAAAAATTTAGAAAAATATACTATTAGAATATTAAATCCTCTTTTATTTGACAATTTAGATGCTGAACTAGGATTCCTATATTTTATTAAAAATAAACCTTACTTTAAAAGTCTCTCTTTCCTTATTCAAAATGAAATTTCTCTAATAGAAAAATTCCAAGACTTACGTTTCATTGCTGCTGATATTGAAAACGCAAATGATGGAAGAGCCGTTGATTGGATAAATACTACAAAAAATATCTTAGTCTTCTCTCAAACTGAAATAATCCTTGAAAATAGAACGAGATATTCTTTGAACCATTCATTACATGAAGTCTCTATACCTTTCTTAAGTCAAAATAAAATTTTAAATATCATAAAAACTGATTCTCCCGGAAAACGTTTTGAACAAAAAAAAACTAAGCTTTAATCTTTCTTCTTTGAAAAACCAGATAATGTCTTATAAAGACTATCTGCATTTGCCTTCGCTCTTGCTACACCTAAACTCGATGCTACGTTATATAACGATAATGCTTTCGATAAATCTTTTTTAACTCCTGTTCCTGTCGCATATAACCAAGCAAGAAGCTCTACTGCTTCTGGGTCTAACTTTTCTGCTCTATGCTCTATCCTCGAAATATCAAAAGCCGTCGGACTTCCTCGCTTCACGGCTAGAATAGTCTCAATCCAAAGCCTCTGTTCCTTTATAGCCTCTTGCTTTGTAAAATCCCCTTCTTTCTCTAAAACATCTATAAAATTATCTCCTGTCGGAGAAATTTTATCCTCAAGTCTTTTGCTCTTTTCTTCTCTTAATTCCCTAGAAAAATATTCTGGAAGCTTACCTTCGTTCTCTTCTTGAACTATTTCTCGATAAAGTTCATCTAAACTTAAGCTAAAACTTTCCTGCGCCAAAAATAAAAACAATATTATTCCTATAAAAATAAAGTAACCTCTTGCCAAAATATCCTTAAACTTCATAATTATATGCAACCTCTAACCATATATAAGGAACATTATGAAAAAAATACCTGTATTAATAACTCGGCTTAACCAAGATTCCGATTTACCCTTACCTAAATATGCCACAGATCTTTCCTCAGGGCTAGACTTATTGGCAGATATATCTGAGCCAATAACTATCGAACCTTTCTCTAGAGTCTTAATCCCTACTGGAATAGCCATAGAAATACCTGAAGGTATGGAAGCTCAAGTCCGTTCTAGATCCGGTTTGGCATATAAAAATGGAATAATCACTCTCAATTCTCCTGGAACAATAGATGCTGATTATCGCGGAGAAATTAAAGTGATTCTTTATAATTCCAGTAAAGAGCTTTTTGTGGTACAAAGAGCTATGAAAATTGCTCAACTCGTCTTTTCCCCTGTTATTATGATAGAATGGAAAGAAACTCTCTCTTTACAAACAACATCAAGAAATAACGGCGGATTCGGATCAACAGGAATATAAATGTTTAAAATAATCTCTATATTTATTATTTGTTTTTGTTTCTTTGCTTATCCTAATATGGCAAATGCTCAAAAATCTTCTTTGCCTCTGCCTCGTTATGTGTCTCTAAGAGCCGCTGATGTAAACATGAGAACTGGTCCTGGAGTACGATATCCTGTTGACTGGAACTATAAAAAAGCTGGCTTACCCGTAGAAATAATCTCTGAATTCGGAAATTGGCGTAAAATTAAAGATTGGGATGGAACAACTGGTTGGGTATCTAAAAATCTCTTATCTGGACAAAGAACCTTCCGAGTCTTGGCTTCTTCTAATCTTAAAAGATCTCCTAATGATAATTCTAGAATCATGGCAAAAGTGGAAGCTGGAGTAATCGGAAAACTTTTGCAATGCCCTAATGAAAACCATAACTTCTGTCGCGTAGAAATAAAAGGATTCCAAGGGTGGTTAAAACGTTCTGAAATATGGGGCGTATATCCTAATGAACTTGTAGAATAATCTCTTGTCCTTGTACTTACTATTTACTTACCCGCTAGAAAATCCCTTACTAATTCAGATATTGTAGGGATAAAACCTCCTGAATAATAGCTATCTTCTCTAAAACGATACCCGTTCGAACCAGAAAACATTACTCCTTTTTCTGGATCCCTATGAACCGCTTCATCTAATGCCTTTTGAATACAAAAAGTCCTCGGATCAGGTAACTTTCCTGTACTACCTGTTGGTGAATGCTGAGACCATGTGGAAAAACGACATTGTGATAAACACCCCTTACATCTCTTCAAATCTTCCTTTATTTCTTCCTGCTCCTCTGGCGTAATAAATAATATCGAAAAATCCGGAGTCTTAATTATAATTGTACGTCCTGCTTCCTTATAACTATCTGCTCTAACCTTGTCTGCTTCTGAAATATAAATGCCTTCAGATATAGAATAACTAAAACCTTCTTCTGGCTCTTCTTTATAACTTATCTCCGTCGCATTCCTCGAAAGAATCTTGTCGATAAAATCATTCTTTATCGCTCGAGAATAAAATCCCGTAGGACTTAAATATTGACCTATAATATCCTCTTTCTTTAAAGACATTAACCTCTTATACCATGTCTTAGATGTAACACTTTCTTGCGTCAAAAGTGGTCTCGTCCCTATTTGAAAAGCTATACTCCCTATTTTTTTATCCCCTATCCAAGATGCAAAATCCTTTAATGACCAAACCCCTCCTGCCATTATAATAGGAACTTCATCACTAATCCCAACTTCTCTCATTAGTGCTCGAATCTCTACAACTTTCTCATACGGACTCTGCGGAAAAAGAGGATTG
>CALXRE010000083.1 GCA_944390645.1 uncultured Alphaproteobacteria bacterium
ATCTTTCTTTATGGAGTGATAATGCGGGAGATGTTTTTGAGGCTTTAGGTTATACTAATAATATAAAAGGAGGAACGCTTAAAATTGCTGGAGTATCTAAAGAACAAGGTACATTATCTGGAAAAGCACAGATTAAAAACTTTAGAGTTGTAAAAGCTCCTGTTTTGGCAAAAATATTAAGTGTCGCATCTTTGACTGGTGTTGTAGATTTGTTGCAAGGTGAAGGTATTGGTTTTGATATTGCCGTATTACCTTTTGAATACAAAAAATCAACTCTTTATTTAGATGATGCTTATACCTCTGGTATTTCTATAGGCTTGACGGCAAATGGGAATCTAAAAAATAATATTCTTAATATAGAAGGAACAATCATTCCTGCTTATGTCTTTAATAGTTTACTTGGTAAAATACCATTGCTTGGAGCTTTGTTTTCAGGCGGAGAGCCAGGAGGCGGTTTGTTCGCTTTTACTTATAAAATAACAGGAGATATTGATAATCCTAAAATAGTTGTGAATCCCCTTACTGCTCTAGCTCCAGGAGTTATAAGAAAAGTGTTTACTGGAAATGATGATGTAAATAAAGAGGTGCTAGAAAATGAAGATAATCATTAATTTTGAGGAAATATGATGGAAACTTTACGCAAATTAAAAGCTATTGGACTTATGAGTGGAACTTCTATTGATGGAGTAGATGCTGCTTTAGTAGAAACAGATGGAGTAGATATATTTGCAAATAATTTCTCTCTTACCAGACATTATAATGATACTTTAAAAAATGCTATTCGCTCTCTGTTAGGTGAAAAAGGAACTGTGGATAGGGAAAGAGTAAGAAAAATAGAAGTATTACTTACAATGTTTCATATTCAAGCGGTTAAAGATTTACACATTGAAGCAGATGAAAAAATAGAAAATATTGATGTTATAGGTTTCCATGGACATACAATATTTCATAATCCTGCATATCATATTACTCGTCAGATAGGAGATGCTACAATTATGGCTAATGAGTTAAACGTTCCCGTAGTTAGTAGATTTCGTAATGTTGATGTAAAAGCTGGAGGAGAAGGGGCTCCATTGGAGCCTGCTTATTTAATGGCAATTTCCGAAAATATGCCTAAACCTTTAGGAATGATAAATATTGGCGGTGTAGCTAATATAACTATTATCGGGGAAAATGGAGAAATGCTAGCTTTTCATACAGGTCCTGGAAATGCCTTGATTGATGATTGGATGCGAAAAAGACAAGGAGTAGAAATGGATTTTGATGGTCTATTTGCGGCAAAAGGAACTCCTAATGAAAAAATTATTGCTAATTTACTTAAAGATGATTTTTTCTCTAAAAAACCTCCTAAATCTTTAGATAGAGATTATTTCTTTTATGCTTTAAATAACGTAGATGGATTATCTGTTTATGATGGTGCAGCAACGTTGACTGCTTTTACGGCAGCGGCTATCGCAGATGGAGTGAAAAATTATCTACCTGTAAAACCTTTAAAATGGATAGTATATGGAGGCGGAGCTAATAATCCTTCTATGATTAGATATTTGCGTAATTATTTACAAGCTCCTGTCGAAAATTCAAACCAAATAGGCTGGAATGGAAATACTTTAGAGGCTCAATCTTTTGCTTTTTTAGCAGTGAGAAGTTTGTTCGGTTTAGCTTTAACTTTTCCTAATACTACAGGGGTAGCAGAGCCATCTTCGGGAGGAAAGGTATTCTATCCAGAGGTGACAGGTTAAATGGCTGATAATAATATTTTAAAATTAGGTATTGATGTTGGTTCTACAACTATAAAAGCTGTAGTCATTGATGATAATGATAAGATTTTACATTTAAGTTATCAAAGGCATTTTTCAAACACTCTTAATAGTGTTTTAGAGTTAGCTTCTGAAATACAAAAAAAATTCCCTGCGACAAATTTTAAAGTTGCTGTTAGTGGCTCTGGATCTTTAGGAATAGCTGAAAAATTAGGCTTCTTGTTTGTTCAAGAAGTGGTTGCAGCTACGAAAAGTATAAAAAAATACATTCCCGATACTCAAGTAGCTATTGAGCTAGGAGGAGAAGATGGAAAAATTACATTCTTTGATCGAGCGGGTATAGATCAAAGAATGAATGAAACTTGTGCTGGTGGGACTGGAGCTTTTATTGATCAAATGGCGGCTGTACTAAAAACAGATGCTCAAGGGTTGAACAGTTTAGCTGAAAAACATACTACTATTTATCCAATCGCAGCTCGTTGTGGAGTGTTTGCTAGAACGGATATTTTACCGTTGTTAAATGAAGGCGCTCCAAAAGAAGATATTGCGGCTAGTATATTCCAAGCGGTAGTAGATCAAACGGTGGGTGGACTTGCTTGTGGGCGGACAATAAAAGGAAAAACAGCATTCTTGGGTGGTCCCTTGTTTTTCTTGCCAGAGCTTAGAAAGCGTTTCATTATAACTCTAAAATTAGCTCCTGAAGATGTTATCTTTCCTGAAAATGCTCAATATTTTGTGGCAATTGGTGCTGCTCTCTTAGCTAAAGATACGGAAGTTATTTCTTCTGATGAATTAATGTTAAAGTTGCAAAACATAAAAAATTCTCCCGTAGATAAAAGAGAAAAAACTTTACCTCCTTTATTCTCTTCTTTAAATGAATATGCAGAGTTTAAAAAAGCTCATGATGTATATCATGCAAGTTATAAAAAACTTGAAACCGTTAAAGGTGAAATATTCCTTGGTTTAGACGCTGGATCTACTACAACTAAAGCTGTCCTAATAGATAAAGATAAAAATATCCTTTATTCTTGGTATGGAGAAAATAAAGGTAACCCATTGGAATCTGCTATAAAAGTATTGAAAGAAATATATTCTTTGATACCTCCTGATGCTCAAATTAAAGCTTCTGGAATTACGGGATATGGAGAAGCTTTAATCCAATCTGCTTTAGGCTTTGATATAGGAGAAGTTGAAACTATTGCTCATTATAGAGCTGCAGAACATTTTGCTCCTGGAGTTTCTTTTATCTTAGATATTGGTGGCCAAGATATGAAATGCATTTATATCAAAAATGGCTTTGTGGATAAAATAGTATTAAATGAGGCTTGTTCTTCTGGGTGTGGATCTTTCCTTTCTACTTTTGCTGAATCTTTAGGAATTTCTATGAATGATTTCGTCTCAAAGGCTCTTTTCGCAGAAAATCCTGTTGATTTAGGAACTCGTTGTACCGTATTTATGAATTCTAAAATAAAACAATCTCAAAAAGAAGGTGCTTCTATTGGCGATATATCTTCAGGATTAGCTTATTCTGTCGTGAAAAACGCTTTATATAAAGTGATAAAAATTCCTTCAATAGAGGCTTTGGGTGATAAAATCGTTGTACAAGGTGGAACTTTTTATAATGATGCCGTTCTAAAAGCTTTGGAAACAATTATTGGAAGAGATGTAATTCGACCAGATATTGCTGGAATTATGGGGGCTTTCGGAATAGCTTTAATTGCTCTAGAAAAAAGTAAGAATATCTTTACTTCTTCTTTAATCTCTCCTGAAAAGTTAAAAACTTTTTCTGTGAATAATAAAACTATTCACTGTGGAATATGTAAAAATAATTGTTTACTAACAGTCTCTACTTTTTCTGATGGGAAAAAATTTATATCTGGAAATCGATGTGAAAGAGGTGCTGGATCTCAGGGAGTAACTACTAAAACTACTTTTAATATGTTCTCTTACAAATATAATCGTTTGTTTAATTATTATAAACCTCTTGAAATAGAAAATGCTAAAAGAGGCGAAATCGGAATCCCTAGAGTACTTAATATGTACGAAGATTATCCTTTTTGGTTTACTCTTTTAACTTCTTTAGGTTTTAGGGTAATCCTTTCGGATCCTTCTTCTCGAAGCATGTATAACTCAGGTTTAGAAACAATTACTTCTCAGACTGTTTGCTTCCCTGCAAAAATGGTACATGGACATATTATTAATCTTATAAAAAAAGGCTTAAAAAATATTTTTTATCCTTGTATCCCTTTTGAAGATAAGGAATTCTCTGAAGCTGATGCTCAATATAATTGTCCTGTCGTAGCTTCTTATCCAGAAGTAATTCGCCTTAATATGGATGCTTTAAAAGAAAATAGAATACGATTTATAGAACCTTTTTTACCTATACATAATTTAAAAAAATTGCAAAAAAGATTCTTAGAAGAATTTAAAGATTTCAATATAACTCCAAAAGAAATACGAAAAGCTGTAAAAAAAGCGGCTAAAGAAAGAGACACTTTCCGTAAAGAAATCAGAGACTTGGGAGCTAATGTTGTCGCAGAGATTCAAAAAAATAATGGACGTGCTATTGTATTAGCTGGACGCCCTTATCATTTGGATCCTACGATTAATCATGGAATACCTGATAAAATTGTTGCCGAAGGTATACCTGTGTTAACCGAAGATTCTGTCGCTCATTTAGGAAAAAATTTCTCATTCCCGTTAAGAGTTGTAGATCAATGGGTGTACCATTCTAGACTTTATAGAGCTGCTAATTTCGTTGCTAATAATCCTAATTTTGAATTCGTACAGCTTAATTCTTTTGGGTGTGGAATTGACGCTATAACTACAGAACAAGTAGAAGATATTTTATCGGCTGCAGCTAAAACTTATACTCTCTTAAAAATTGACGAGGGAACTAATCTTGGAGCGGTAAAAATTCGTATTCGTTCTTTATTGGCTACAATGAAAGATAATTATACCCTGATACCTATGAAAACACCAAAAACAGTCAAAAAATTTACAAAAGACATGAAAAAAGACTATACTATTTTATGTCCTCAAATGTCACCTATTCATTTCCGCTTAATACATGATGCAATGGCTCCTCTTGGATATAATGTAGAGGTATTGCCAGATTTTCATAAGTCTATGATCGATGAAGGTCTTCGTTATGTTCATAATGATGCTTGCTACCCTGCTATTATTGTGGTAGGGCAATTAATCTCGGCTTTAAAATCAGGAAAATATGATACTTCTCGTACGGCCTTAATCATATCCCAAACCAGTGGAGGATGTCGTGCAACTAATTATGTAAGCTTCTTAAAAGCAGCTTTGATTAAAGCTGGTTTCCCTGATGTCCCTGTTATCGCTTTGAATATGCAAAATATGAAAAAAGAAACTGGTTTTGTCGTTACTCCTGCTGCGTTTAATCGCTTGATGATGGGCTTCGCTTATGGAGATCTATTAATGCGACTTTCTAATGCTACTAGACCTTATGAAAAAGAAGAGGGAAGTGTTAATGCTTTAACCGAAAAATGGTTCATAAGATTAGCGGCTGCTTTAAAAAATATCCGACATTCTGATTTTAAAGATAATATTAAAGATATTATTTATGATTTCGAAAATATACCTTTGAAAAATATATATAAACCTAAAGTCGGAATTGTTGGCGAAATACTAGTAAAATTCCACCCTGGGGCAAATAATCGTTTGGTATCTTTAGTCGAAAAAGAAGGCGGTGAAGCCGTAGTCCCTGATTTCCTTGATTTTATTATATATTCTCTAGAAAATGGTGTTTATACTCATCAATACTTGGCGGGAAGATGGATAAAAAGTATTAAAGGTAGAATTATGAGCTCTTTTATTGAAAATTATTATCGAAAACCTATTCGGAAAGCTTTAAAAAAGAGTTCAAAATTTAAATCCTTTGGAACAACAAAATCTTTGGCTAAAAAAGTATCTAACGTTGTATCTGTATGTAATCAAATGGGAGAAGGTTGGCTCTTAACAGCTGAAATGATCGAACTAATTGAAGAGGGAGTACCTAATGTAGTATGTGTACAACCCTTCGCTTGCTTGCCAAATCATATCACTGGAAAAGGTGTGATTAAGGAGTTGAAACGTAGATATCAAAATGCAAATATCGTAGCTATAGACTATGATCCTGGTGCTAGTGAAGTTAATCAAATAAATCGTATCAAATTAATGATGAGTTCTGCTTTGAAACAATAAGGTATCTAAAATTAAATCTTTCGTTTCATGAACTTGTTCCCATCTGAATAGGCTTTGCCTATCTTTTCTCCAAGTGCAAAATAATCTCCATTCCCTGGTGCTATACAAAATGGTGAAATCTTTTCTGGAATTATTTTGTTCTTTTCATCGAGACATTCTTCTGAAACTAAGGTATTTACTACTCTGCCTATAAACATAACATGAGAACCTAAGTTTAAGGTGTCTAAAAGCTCACATTCAATACTTATCGGAAACTCTTCAACTAATGGGGCTTCTACATTCGGAGCCTTTTGTGCATGTAAACCGCTCTCTGTAAATTTATCACATCTACTCCCTGACGAAATCCCAAAAAAATCTGTCTCTGCAATGTATTTTGATGATGGTATGTTTATCGTAAATGCTTGGTGAATTAATATCGAATCATGCGTATGCCTTGATTTCCTAATAGATACTTGAATACAAGGAGGTTCTGAACAACATATCCCAACCCAAGATGCTGTCATAACATTAGCTCTATCACTCTTATCATAAGAGGCAATAACTGAAACAGGGGCTGGATATAAAGGCATTTCTTTACCAATACTTTTCTTCATCTCTTTTCCTCCTCTTTATATATTTTATAATATATTTAATCTAAAAAAATAGACTAAATAATATGCTTTCTCTTACTCTTCTTCCTTCCCATACTTACTTGTTAATTCTTCTATCCTTTCTGGTGTTATCTTATTAAATAAAGGATCAAGAGGTATGAAACTCTCTCCTCCTTTGAAAAAAGATAGTTCTTTTTCTATATCACCTTTTATCCACCCTGGATTACTTGTCTTTATACCTAACGATAAAAGTATCTTTTCACTGCTTGTTGGTATAATCGGATAAGATAAAATCGCAAAAATCCTCATTAAATTAAAACTTATACATAAAATCGTTGCTGCTCTATCTTTATCTGTCTTAACTACTTTCCAGGGCTCTGTAACCGCTACATAGTTATTCCCTTCTACCCAAATGGAACGCAAATCTCCTAATGCTTTACGAAAAGATAATTTATTTAAATTCTCCGTATAACTATTGATAAGCTTATTTAAACGAGAACCTAAATCAACTTCTGCTTGGGTAAAAGAACCTATTGCTGGTATTTCTTCACCAAAATTCTTTAAATTTATTTTTGTTACTCGATTAATAAAATTCCCTAGTGTATCATTCAAATCTTTATTTATCGCATTCGCAAAACTTACAAAAGTAAAACTACTGTCTGAACTCTCAGGAGCATTCGCCATAAGCCAATAACGCCAGTAATCAGCTGGAAATTCATCTAGTGCTTGATCGGTAAATACTCCTCGCTTCTGGCTGGTCGAAAATTTACCTCCATAGTATGTAAGCCAGTTAAAACCTTTTAATTGATCTACTTTCTTCCAGGGCTCCTTAGAACCAATTAAACATGCTGGAAAAGTTACTGTGTGAAATGGTATGTTATCTTTCGCCATAAACTCTGTGTAAATAACATCTTCTGCATCATACCACCAGTCTTGCCAGTCTCTATTTGCTGGATCTATATCCGACCATTCTTTGGTCGCTGAAATGTATCCTATAGGGGCATCAAACCAAACATAAAAAACTTTCCCTTCAAATCCTGCGCGATTAACTGGTATACCCCATTGCAAATCCCTAGTAATACAACGCTCTTGTAAACCTTCTTTAAGCCATTTGTTCGCTATCGAATAAACTAATGGAGACCATATGTTCTTCTTCTCCAAAACCCACTTAGATACTTCTTCTGAAAGCTTGGGTAGTTGTAAAAATAAATGCTTCGAATCCCTTATCTCTAAGTCTGTACTCCCTGATATCGCAGAATGTGGATTTAATAAATCCGTAGGATCTAATAAATGTGTACAGTTCTCACATTGATCTCCTCTAGCCCTCTCGTACCCACAAAAAGGGCAGGTGCCTTCAACATAACGATCTGGTAAAAAACGACCGTCCTTAGCTGAATAAACTTGTTTGACTGTTCGCTCCGTAATATAACCATTCTCACTTAAAACTTCACACATATGTTGCGTAAGTTCTTCATTCTGTGGTCTGGATGTACGTCCAAAATGATCAAAAGAAAGACCAAACCTTTCATATATATCTTTTTGTATCTCATATTGTTCATTACAAAAAGTTTCTACGTCTTGTCCTTTTTCTAAAGCTGCTAGCTCCGCTGGTGTCCCATGCTCATCCGTAGCGCAAATAAATAAAACTTCATCTCCTTGTTGACGAAAAAAACGCGCTGTTACATCAGCTGGAAGTAAAGATCCTACTAAATTACCAAGATGTTTTACTCCATTAATGTAAGGTAGGGCACTCGTAATTAAATGTTTGCTCATTTCTTCTTCCTTCTTTAGCATAACTTTTTATTTTATATTTATTACTCTTTTTATCTCCTGCCAAACAAACGTTCAATATCTTTTAACTTTAATTCTATATATGTTGGTCGTCCATGAATACATTCTCCTGAGTTCGGAAATATTTCCATCTGTCTTAATAATGCATTCATCTCAGATCCATTTAAACGTCTTCCTGAACGAATTGATCCATGACAAGAAATACTCGCACAAATCTTCTTTATCCTCTCTTCAATCGAGCTAATACCACTTAAATCTGAAATCGTATCTATTAAATCTTTTATCAAAACTTTGATATCTGGAGTACCTAAAATCGCTGGAATTGATCGAACAACTATTGCTCCTGAGCCAAAGGTATCTAAAACTAAACCTATCTTCGATAAATCTTCCTGATATTCCATAATTTTGCTTATTTCCGAGTCGCTTAGCTCAATAACTTCAGGTGATAAAAGAAGTTGACTCTCTTGCTCCCCAAATTGGCGAAGCTTCTCATATGTAATTCGTTCATGTGCTGCATGTTGATCTACTATTATTATACCATCTTCGGTTTGTGAAATTATATAAGTTTCATGTACTTGAGCTCTGGCTAAACCTAGTGGTGGAAAATCTATTTCTTCATCTTTTGATTCAACTTCTACCTCTGGAATGCTTGAATAAAGGTTATTTAATTCTAAGGAACCTGTAAAAGATCTAGCATCCTTAAGCTTAAAAGATGAAGAGGAGGGCTTGATATTAAAGTTATTACTCTTAGAAAAAATATAAGAAGAATTTTCTATAGACCTGCTTGCTAATTCTAAAGCCTCTTTGCTTGATGTATTACTGACTTTGTGTCCTATACCTAAAAGAGAATTCTTTAAAGTCCCTACTATCAAATTACGAATCTTCCCTGAATCCATAAATCTTACTTCCGTCTTCGCTGGATGAACATTAACATCTACTTCTTTATACGGTAAGGTTAAAAATAAAACTACAACTGGATATCTATCGGAACTTAGTAAACCTTGATATGCTGCTCGTACAGCTCCATTTATAAGCTTATCTTTTACTGGACGACCATTAACAAATAAAAATTGATGTAAAGAATTTCCTCTGTTGTATGTTGGAAATGAAGCAAACCCTCTTAATACACTTCCTTCCCTCTCTGCTTTTATGGAAAAAGAATTATTCGAAAAATCTTTTCCTAAAATATCTTCAAGGCGCTTTAATAATGGAGTTGAACTCTCTTTGTGAACGGAAAAATTTAAACGCTTTCGCTTTTCATCATATAAACTAAAACTAACCTCTGGATAAGACATCGCTAAACGATTTATAACGTCCTCTATATGCCCAAGTTCTGTCTGAGAACTCTTTAAAAATTTTAAACGCGCTGGTGTTGCATAAAATATGTCTCTAACTTCTATCCTTGTCCCTCTATTTATCGAGGCGGGACTTATAGTACTTATCTTCCCTCCATCTACAGAAATACTCCAGCCCGTCTCACTCTCTGCTTGGCGAGACGTAATACTTAAATGAGATACCGAACCTATCGAAGGAAGTGCTTCTCCTCTAAATCCAAAAAATTTAATATCTTGTAAGTCGTCCGACAAAAGTTTTGAAGTCGCATGACGCTCAAGCGATAAAGGTAATTCTTCCTTGCTCATTCCAAAACCATTGTCGGTAACACTTAAAAATGTTCGACCTCCATCATAGGCAACAACTTCTATCTCTGTCGCTCCTGCATCTAATGAGTTCTCTATAAGTTCCTTTACTGCCGCCGATGGTCTCTCTAAAACTTCTCCTGCTGCTATCTGGTTAACAAGGTTAGCTGGAATAACCCTTATCGTCATCTCTTCTCCTCATCTCTATTATCTTCTTAATTATAGGATGTTTAATCGGTTCCTCTCCTTTAAGCTCTGGCAATATCTCTTTTGCTAGCTTCTTACCCAATTCTACTCCCATTTGATCAAAACTGTTTATATCCCATATAACTCCTTGAACAAAAATCTTATGCTCATACATCGCTAATAACATACCTAAATAGTAAGGAGAAAATCTTTCAACAATTATTGTATTAGATGGGCGATTGCCTTCAAAAACTTTATGCTCGATAAGAGATCCTTTAAAACCTTCCGATATAACTTCTTCTCTACTCTTGCCCATCATTAATGCTTCTGTTTGACCTATAACATTCGATAATAATATGTTATGATGTTCTCCTAGCTCATTTAAAGAATTGGCTGGAACTATAAAATCACAAGGAATAAAATGGGTACCTTGATGTAAAAGCTGATAAAAAGAATGCTGACCATTTGTCCCTGCCGCGCCAAATAATATTGGTCCAGTTTTATAAGAAACTATTCTTTCTCCTTCTTTCGTTACTCCTTTCCCATTACTTTCCATATCTGCTTGTTGTAAGTATGCTGGAAGATTACTTAAATATTGATCATAAGGTAAAATTGCTAAGGCATCGGCATGAAAAAAATTATAATACCAAATACCTAATAATCCCATAATAATTGGAATATTCTCTGAAAATGGTCTGGTCCGAAAATGTTCATCCATCCTAAAAGCTCCTTCTAAAAGATGCTTAAAATTTTCAAAACCTATTGATAGACAAATTGAAAGACCTATCGATGACCATAATGAATATCTTCCTCCTACCCAATCCCAAAATTCAAACATATTAGCTGGATCTATACCAAAATCTTCTACAGCTTTACGATTAGTAGATATTGCTACAAAATGTCTAGAAACTGACGAAGGTCCAAGCTTGTTGATTAACCATCTTCTTGCACTTAATGCGTTCGTTATTGTCTCTTGTGTAGTAAAAGTCTTTGATGATATTATAAAAAGAGTTGTAGATGCTTCCACTTTGTTTAAAGTCTCGGTTAAATCCGTTCCATCAATGTTGGAAACAAAATGACAGTTCAATCCTGGTTTTTGATATTTTTTTAGTGCTTCTGTAACCATCCTAGGTCCTAAATCTGATCCTCCTATGCCTATATTAACTATGTCCGTTATAGCTTCTCCTGTTGATCCTTTCCATTCTCCTGAACGAACTTTATCTGAAAATTCTTTCATCTTCTCTAAAACAGACCTGACTGCTGGCATGACGTCTTTACCTTCAACATAAACTGGACGGTCTGATAAGTTCCTTAATGCTGTATGTAAAACTGATCTATCTTCTGTTATATTAATCTTTTCTCCTGAAAACATTGAAGATATTGCTTCTTTTAAACCACAAGCTTCGCCTAGCTTAAAAAGAAGAGATAGTGTCTTTTCTTCTATGCAATTCTTGGAATAATCTAAAAAAAAGTTATCTAATGATATAGAAAAATCTTCAAAACGATTAGGTTCTCGTTGAAACATTTCTTTCATTGATATCTTTTCTATTCTTCTATGTTCTTCTTCTAGTGCTTTCCATTCCGATAAACTGCTAAGAACTTGTTTCCTTACTTGCATATCTTTACTCCTAATGTTCTTGAAATTTATTATTCTTCTCCTACAACTGTAAAGTGAAGTTTATCTTCTTGCAACAAACGTTTGGAAACTCTTTTTATATCATCAATATTAACGGAAGATATATATTTATTACGAACATTTAAATAATCCTTACCTAAATCATAAACTTGCATAGTCATAAGCATATTTGATATATCAGAAGATGTTGAAAAACTAAGAGGATATGAACCTATAATATTACTCTTTGCTTCTTCTAATTCTGTTAAATTTACTCCATTTAAAAAAATATCTTTAAGCTCTTTTTTAATAAGACTGATAACTTTATCTGTGTTCTTAGATGAAGTAGCTGCGTAACCTAACCATAAAGGGAAATAAAAATTAACATCAAGCCATGTATTTATGCCATATACTAAACCTTCTTCTTCTCTAATCTTTTTCCCTAGGCGAGAAGATAAGACCGAACCTCCTATAATATGATTTAATACATATAATGCATAAAAATCTTTATCCCTTCTGCTTAGACCTGGCATACCAAAAAAAATACTACTCTGAGGAACTGGAAATTTAATCTTATTTATTCCAGATCTAAAAAAAGCTATAGATTCTAAGGTGATTTTCCTTCCTTTGGAGACTTTTAAGACCTTGAATATTTCTCTTAAAAAATCTCTAACCTCGCTAGAGGTTATATCTCCATTTATTCCAATAAAAACATTATCTCTTCTAAAGTTAAGCTCCTTAAATGCTTTTAAATCGTCTCTGCTAATATTATTTATGCTATCTATTGTCCCAGAAACTTTATTGCCTAAGGGATTGTTAGGAAATAAATCTTTACGTAAACCCCAATAAGCAATCTCTTTTGCAGAACTTTCTTCTAGCTTATTAAGTGCTATAATTTGTTTCCTAACCCTTTCTATAGCATCTTGATCAAAACGAAGATCTGTTAACATTAAACCTAATAATTTAAAGGCTTTAGCTTTATAAATACTCGGCGCTTGAAAATTAATGTAAAACATTTCATGGCTAACATCAGTGCTAAACCTTATACCTTGTTCTTTTAAAGCCCGTTGAAAATCTATAGCTTTTAGATCTCCTGCTCCTTCATTTAATAAACCACTTAACATATAAGCAGTTCCTTCTTTTCCTTCTAAATCATTTATAGAGCCTGCTTGGAAACATATGGATATACTTATTAAGGGATTAGAAAAATCTGAAATTAAAAATACTTTTAATCCTTCTTCTACATTTATTTCTTCTACCTGATAACTAAAACTCTTATCAGAAAAAAAACAAATAATAAAAAACAAAAAAGCACAAAAGTTCTTTAAATGCTTATTAGACTTAATCATTTCTTACTTCCTCGTCTTCTTTTGATGGAAGCAATATCCCTAAAACGGAAGCTGATCCTGAAAATAAAAATTTTAATGCTTCCTCTACTTCTTTTAATGTAACTCCTTCTATTGCCTTAGATATGGAGGCATAATCATAAAAACCTTTCCCTAAAGCTATTTTCTCTCCTAAATAAGTACTCTCTAATAAAAGATTATCTTTTATGTAAATTAAATCAGAGATTAAACGAAACTTAGCTTTAGATAAGTCTTCCTTTGTTATCTTTATCTCTTTTATTTTAGTAAGTTCTTTTTTAATCTCTGTTATATTTGAAACATCTTTTGGATATATTGTAATATTAAATATTCCTG
>CALXRE010000084.1 GCA_944390645.1 uncultured Alphaproteobacteria bacterium
GGTGGTACTGAACAAAAACTGCTCGCTGAAATTAAAAAAAATTTCAAAGAAGTAAAACATGCAAAACCTGCCGCAAGTAGAAAAGAATCCTCTGAATTCTATATCGTAGCAAAAGGTTTTCGAAAAAAATGAAACCAGATGCTAGAATTCAAACTGCAAAAGAAATCTTTTCTCTTGCTTTTAACCAAAACTTACCTGCTGACCGAGTGATAACTACTGAAATCAAAAAACGTAGATATATTGGATCCTCAGATAGAAGAGAAATATCTAATATTATTTGGAATGTTTTTCGAAATATGGCTAAAATTTCCTTCTTATTAAATGCTAAAAATGTCCCTATATCTGCTGATACTCTCTTTAATGAATCATTGTATCCTTTAAATAATCATACCTTCCCTGAACAAGTAAAATTAGAATGTCCTCCTTGCTTATGGGAAGATTTAAAAGATAAAACTAATGATTTAAATGCTATGCAAAACGAGGCTTGTGTAAATCTAAGAATCAATATTACAAAAACAAATCGTAATATTGTTACAAATATCCTCCTTAATGAAGGAATTATAGCGAATCAATGTAACTTTTCTCCTATAGGATTAAAACTTCTAAAACGTTGTAATCTACAAGCATCAGACGCATTCAAAAAAGGCTTGGTAGAAATACAAGATGAAGGATCTCAAATAATTTCGCTTATGATCCCAGCAAAACCTAAAAATAAAATCGTTGATCTATGTGCTGGTGGTGGTGGGAAAACCCTTGCTCTTTATGATCTAACTCTTGGAAAAACTGATATAACCGCCTGCGATGTCGCAAACCAACGCCTAAAACAACTCATCAAAAGAGCTAAAAGAGCAAACTTTAATAATATTAAAACTCACTTATTATCTAATGACTATGAACCTTGGTTGTCTTTAAATTCTCAATCTTTTACTTGGTAATTGTTGACGCTCCTTGTTCCGGAACTGGAACCTGGAGAAGAGCTCCTGATGCTAAATGGCGACTAACTAAAGAACTCTTAAGCCTTTATGAACAAACTCAAAAAGAAATATTATCTCGTGCCGCAAAATTAGTAAAAAAAGGGGGAAAACTTATCTATATTACTTGTTCTCTTAGAAAAAATGAAAACGAAAAACAATTCGATGACTTCTTATCAAAAAACCCTGATTTCTACCCTGAAAAAAATCTTAATCAAAGATTCAAAAACTTAATCGGAAAAAATTTTCCTGAACCTATCTTAAATGGTTGTTTCTATATCTCTCCTGCAATTTTTCAAACCGATGGCTTCTTCTTCGCAGAAGCTAATCGAAAATAACTTTATTTTTTTCTTGTATCTTTCCAAAAAAAACGCTTTGATACCTCTCTCTTGTGATTTATTTTTTAAGGAGAAAAAAATGCCAGAATTAAAAGGTTCTGAAACAGAAAAAAACATTCTTAAAGCTTTTGCTGGAGAATCTCAGGCTCGTAATCGTTATACATATTTTGCTAGCGTAGCAAAAAAAGAAGGATATGAACAAATAGCCACAATTTTCTTGACTACTGCAGACCAAGAAAAAGAACACGCTAAACGCTTGTTTAAACTCTTAGAAGGAGGAGAACTAGAAATATCTGCTTCTTTCCCTGCTGGAAAAATTGGAACAACTCTAGAAAATCTTGCCGAAGCTGCTGCAGGAGAAAATTACGAACATACTGATATGTATCCTTCTTTCGCTGAAGTCGCTGAAAAAGAAGGTTTTAAAGATATCGCTAACATATTTAGAAATATTGCCGTAGCTGAAAAAGCTCATGAAGATAGATACTTAGCTTTAGCTAGCAATATTGAAGGTGGGCGCGTATTTAAAAAAGACGGTAAAGTTTGGTGGCAATGTCGTAATTGCGGGTTTACTATTGAAGCTTCTCAGGCTCCTGAAAAATGTCCTGCTTGCGCTCATCCTCAAGCTTATTTTGAAATCCAAGCTAAAAATTGGTAATCAAATATTTTTAATCATTAAAAGCCCTCTAAAATCTTCTTTTAGAGGGCTTTCTTTTTGTTTCTCTTCTGCCGCCTTTTTGTTGACAAATAATTAGACTTTGTTTATATTGTTTAAAATTTAAACCCAAAGCTTTAAATAAAAAGAAAGGCTATCATTATGAATGACAATAAAACAAATAATCATTTAGCTAAATATTCTGGAGTCCTTATTGCCGTTGGATACTCTACCGCTGTTCTTAATGCTGTATCTTTAGGAACTATCCATGCTCAAGAATCTTCCCCTATACTTGCGGCTCCCTTAATGCTATCCATGGCTGCAATGGTTATAGGTTTGAATGCTAGACAGCATAATAGGTAAAACAAATTGTCTGTATCAGAAGAAATAAAAAAGAAAGCTACTTGTGATGCAGAAAAAGCCTTAAAAGGTTGGTTAAGACTTTTTTATGAAAATTCTGAAACAGGTCCTATACATAAAAATATTAATATAAAAAAAACTTTTTATCATAAACTTGAGGATTTCCTTAAAGTTTTTGCTTCTCCTTATCATATAAAAGATTACCTTTTACGAATGGAAAGAAGAAAAGCTTTCATGAATATGACCATTGATATTGAAGGTAAAAAATTCTCTCCTTTCGAATTCGCCTTAATTTTCGCTCCAAAAGAAATTATCCCTTTATGGCTTAACTTATTTAATGATGACTATACTTATTTGTGTACTAATAATGTTACTATAAAAATAGCTAAAGACCCTGAATTAAAATCCTTAATTCTTAAACACATTGTCGACCATTTTTACTTTAAAGGTAACAATCTTGAAAAATGGTATAATCAAGAAAGATTAGGAAAAATTATTAGCCATTTCCCTGAAATAATATATCTACCCATCGGTAATGAAAAAAAACAACTCTTTGGAGCTTATCTACTTAGCCTCACTTCTTTTGATCCTTTTGTTTTCTTCGATGAAGCTATTAAAAAAAGTAAAGTAACCCCTATTCGCTTCTTAGAATTCGTTGTCGAATATAATCCTGAATATACATATAAAGCCGTAAAAAATACTTCTTCAAGGTATAAAATATCAAAAAAACAAATAGAATATATGAATTTCTTAATTTCTCTTGCTGCCGTGGATGCTAATTTAACTTATCCTATCGTAACTGCTTTCATGGAAACTTCTTCTTATCCACAAAAAATTGCTTTCCCTGATCGTGTATTAGCAGAAGCATATAATACTACTCCTAATAATGGTATAAAAAGCTTGATACAAGCTTCTTTTGCTTATGTCGATACTAGAAACAACCTAGAAAAAGAAAACCTTCTACAACAAACTTACAAAACCTTCTTAAGGGGAAATAACGGAAACATAAATGAAAAATTAGTAAGATGGTATTTACTTGCTAATTATTCTAGCCCTCAAAGAAATTTCTAAATTGATTTTTTATTACGATTCATCAAAATCCTCTGCTTATCCCTGTTCCAATCCCTCGTTTTCTCTGTTTCTCTCTTATCAAAATTCTTCTTCCCCGTAGCTAACGCTATCTCTAATTTCGCAATCCCTTTATTATTAAAATATAAAGATAGTGGAACTATTGTATAACCTTTCTTCGCAACTGCCCCCAAAAGCTTCTTAAGTTGTTGCTTATGCAAAAGTAAACGACGTGGTCGCGTCGGCTTGTGTTGAAAAAAACTACTACCTGAATATTCTTGAATATTCGCATTAACTAAAAAAAGACAGCCATCCTCTGCTGAAACATAAGATTCATTTATACTTACACGTCCCTCTCTTAAAGATTTTACCTCTGAACCCAATAAAGATATCCCTGCTTCAAATTTCTCTTCTAAAAAAAAGTTAAATGATGCTTTCTTATTCCTAGCTATGGTCCCTGTCGTTATTAACATTCTTCTCTTTAACCCAATAAACCTAACTTCTCTAACGCTTCTTTTACTACTTGCTTAGATATATCACTTATTTCCCACAAAGGCTGCCTCGTCTGTGATGAACATAAACCTAATAAACTTAATGCATATTTAGCTGGTCCTGGACTCGTCTCTATAAACATCGCTTCATGTAAAGGTTGTAGTTTATCCCTAAGCTCTGAAACTTTCTCAAAATCTCCTCTACGCCATGCCTTATGCAATTCTGAACACATTCTCGGCGCTATATTCGAACTAACAGAAACACAACCATCTCCTCCTTGGGCTAAAAAGGCAACTACTGTTCCATCCTCTCCTGAAAGCTGACAAAAATTATCTCGGGAAATAGCTAAACGTGTCTTTACTGGACGACTTAAATTATTTGTCGCATCCTTTATTCCTACTATCCTTGGCAAAACAGACAATGCCTTTATTGTTTCTATACTTATATCTATCCCTGTTCGACCAGGAACCGTATACATTAATATCGGGATATTAACTGAATCATGTACTGCTTTATAGTGATGAATTAAACCTGTTTGGGTCGGCTTATTATAATAAGGAGTAACTACCATTAAACCATCTACCCCTATTTTTGATATCTCTTGAGCCATATGTATGGTCTTCTCTGTACTATTTGTACCAACACCTGCTAAAACTGCTATCCTGCCTCCTACTACATTAACACATTGTTTCACCAACTCTTTTTGTTCTTCTTCGCTTAATGTTGGAGTTTCTCCCGTCGTACCACAAACAACTACTCCTTCTGTTCCTCCTTCTATTTGATATTCTATTAAATCTTGAAACGCTTTGAAATCTATACCTGTATCATTAAATGGTGTAACTAAAGCTGTAAAAGAACCTTTAAACATTTAAGATCTCCCGTTAATCAACTTTAAATATTGTTCTAAATAGAATATCCTTTGTTTGCTATTACTATAATATTTTAAAAAAAGATAAAATGAAAAAAAACTTAATTCTATTTATACTTTTCTTATTTGCTCCTGCTTTGACAAAAGCTGAATATGTCTTACCTGAAGAAAATGATATTTATCGACAAGCTATCCTAGACAGTGAAAAACAAAATTGGGATCTAGTAAAAATCCTTGAAGAAAATGGTCCTAATCATACCTTAAATAATTTCTTACTATGGAAAAGGCTTTCTGATCCTGCTTCTAATGCTTCTTTCGAAGAACTTTCAAACTTTATAAAAAATAATCCTTCTTGGCCTCAAATAATAACAATCCGAAAAAATGCTGAAGCTGCTATAAATGAAGCCTTTATAAATAATGAAATTGAGCAAGAAAAAATCATCTCTTGGTTCAAAATCTATCCTCCTTTAACAACAAAAGGAATGCTTGTCTTCGCTGAAACATTAAAAAAAATCGGAAAAAAACAGGACTATATTAATTTAGTTAGAAAAGCTTGGTTGGAAAGCGATTTCTCTTTCTCTGAAGAAAAAAATTTCTTGAAAAAATACAAAAAAATCCTAAGAAATAAAGATCATTCTAATCGATTCAATCGTTTACTTTGGAATAGACGCCTAGTCCAGGCTAAAAGTGTATTAAAATTACTAAAAGGACAAGAAAAATTACTTGCTGAAGCTAGGTATGCTCTAGCTACTAAAAATAAACCATCTTTAGCCTTAGCAAAG
>CALXRE010000085.1 GCA_944390645.1 uncultured Alphaproteobacteria bacterium
AGGCTCATGGGGATGTTCTGGTAGTAACACTTGTAAAGGAGGCGGTGGAGGAGGAGCAGGCTATTGTGCCTCAGGATTAACTTGCACAGAGACACTTGCATATAAGACATTATGCACATATGCTTATACGGGAACTGGCAGTAATGCTCCTGATAGCTATCCTATGATGGGGATTTATTTAATATCTGTGGATTAGGAAGAAAAAAGAATCCAAAAACAAGTACTTAGCCATAAGTATAGTTACGCAAACGGAACAATCAAAGCTTTTCTTGACTAAAATAAGGATAAGGTACTATAAATTATAGTAGATTAACTATTTTATAGTAGGTGATTTTAATGAGTTTAGATGCTTTTACGGTAGATGATTTTATAAACAGTTTAGGTACCGTAACAGTTTCACGTGAAACAATAGAAAAATTTAAGATATATGGTGAACTTTTAAAGAAGTGGCAAAAGACCATAAATTTAGTAAGTTCAGCAAGCATTTCCGATATGTGGAGACGTCATTTTTTAGATAGCGCTCAGCTAGTTAAGTATTTTCCTAAGGGAGCGAAACGTTTAATTGATATGGGGAGTGGAGCTGGATTTCCAGTTTTAGTTTTAGCCTTATTAAAACCGAATCCAGATTTAGAGATTCATGCAATAGAAAGTGATACAAGGAAAGTAGCCTTTATGAGAGAGGTTGTTAGAAATTGTCAATTAAATGTGAATATTCATAATTGTCGGATAGAACAGACAGCACCTTTTCCAGCAGACATTATAACTGCGAGAGCATTAGCATCTCTTCGAGATTTATTGACATATGTACATCCATTTATTACTAATGATAGTGTATGTTTATTTTTAAAGGGTCAAAATCTAGATTTAGAGTTAAAAGATATGCAGAGGAAATGGGAAGCAGATATAAAGATAGAACCCAGCCTTTCAGATTCGAGTGGTAAAGTAGTTATAATCAAAGAAGTTCGGGAGATATGAGGCATATGATACAAGATAATATTTTATCCAAGCAACATAAACCGAGGATCATTGCGATAGCGAATCAAAAAGGAGGGGTAGGCAAGACAACGACAGCAGTCAATCTTGCGACAGCCATTTCAGCAATAGATAAGAAAGTTCTGATTATAGATTTAGATCCACAAGGGAATGCGAGTGTAAGTGTTGGTTTATCGCGTTTAAATACAGGAGCGAACGCATATAGTGTTTTAACTGGCCGTAGACGTTTATCTGATGCCGTAGCGTGGACTAAGATACCAAATTTATCGTTAGTTCCAGCGAGTTTAGATCTTTTAGGTATAGATATAGAATTTGCAGAAGAAAAAGAGCCGCAATTTTTTTTAAAGAAGGCATTAAATAGTACATTATTAGGATATGATTATGTAATTATTGATTGTCCTCCAGCGGTTGGTTTATTAACGGTGAATGCGTTGGTTGCTTCAGATGCGGTTATAGTTCCGATACAGTGTGAATATTTAGCATTAGAAGGAGTTGCGGATTTAGTTAAGACCATAGATAAAGTAAAAAAGCACTTCAATTCGAATTTAGAGATACAAGGAATAGTTTTAACAATGTTTGATGCAAGGAATAATCTTTCCGATATGGTTGCTTCAGATGTTAGGGGTTATTTTGGAGATAAAGTTTATAACACGGTTATTCCTAGGAATGTTAGGGTTTCTGAGGCTCCTTCTCATGGTAAGCCAGTTCTTTTATATGATTGGCGTTGTTCAGGTGCACAGGCCTATATAAGCCTTGCGGGAGAGATGTTAAAAAGAGAAGAAGGTGTATGCGCATGAGCAGCGAAAAGAAATTAGGTTTAGGAAAAGGTTTAAGTACTTTATTGGGTTCAGATTTAGGAGAAGAAAATTCTTTTTCAGAAAATAATATTGAGCATGTTTCATTTATATCTACCGAGACATTATTTCCGAGTTCTTTTCAACCAAGACAAGTTTTTAGTTCTGAAGCGATTAAAGATTTAGTAGATTCTGTTAAAGAGAAAGGGATTTTGCAGCCTTTATTAGTAAGGAAAAGGAAGGGGAACGGATCAGAGTATGAGATAATAGCAGGAGAGAGGAGATGGAGAGCAGCTAAAGAAGTTGGTTTGAAAGAAGTTCCAGTTATTATTAAGGATTTTAGCGACAAAGAAACTTTAGAGGTAGCGCTTATAGAGAATTTACAAAGACAAGATTTATCTCCATTAGAGGAAGCTGAAGGCTATAGAAGATTATTAGAAGAATTTTCTCATACGCAAGAGGAGCTTTCCAAGGTTATAGGTAAGAGTCGTAGTCATATTGCTAATACCGTAAGGTTATTGAATTTACCAGAGAAGATAAAGAATTATATAGGTACAGGTGAATTAAGTGCAGGTCATGCGAGGGCATTAATAAATGCGAAACATCCAGAGGCTTTAGCAGATAAGGTTGTTTTGAAAGGATTAAATGTCAGGCAGACAGAGCGTCTTGCAAGAGAGGATAAAGATATAGAGAGCAAAGAAGTAAAGAAGATAGTTTCTAAATCAGAAAAAGATGAAGATATCAAGGAAATAGAGGAAGAATTAAGTAAGAAATTAGGTATGTCCATAGTGATTACATTAAAGGATAAATCAGGGAGTATAAATATAAAGTTTAAGTCTTTGGAAGATTTAGATGATATAGTTCAACTATTAAGTAATAAAAAAACGGCTTAAGAATAAATTATTTATTAGCTAAGAGAGTTATTTGCATTAAGGTTCGGCTACAAATTAGTTCGGCAGGAGTTCCTGTTGTTTTGCACTCTTTTTCTGTATCGACAAGAAGTTTAAGGACATTAAAAATTTTTTCAGGACTCCAGATTTGTATTTGTTTTTTAAAGCTTGGTTCTCGTTTAAAATTGATGGGAGGAAACAACAAATGCAAAGCCTCCTCTCCTCGCATACCATTATTGATGTTAGTTTTTACTAAATGTAGGCGTTGGAAATGATAAATGGTTGCACGGATTATAGATACAGCGGCATTTTCATCTTCATAAAAGATTTTATTTAGAGCTTTATTCATATTATTAAAATTACCTTCGCCAGTAGCAAAAATTAAATCTTCCATAGAAGTAGCAGAACCATCACCAATGATGTTCATAACATCTTCTAGATTAATATCTGTTTTATCTCCGATGAAGGTTATAAGTTTAGAGATTTCATTTCTAGTTATTGCGCGGTCAGCGCCTAGATTTTCAGTTAGCCAATTTATTGCATCAAGGGATATTTTTTTACCATTTATTTTAAGTTGTTCTGTAATAAGTTTTTTTAAAGTTTCATTATCATCAGAATAACAAGAGATTGCAGCCATATTTTCTGATGATTCTGCTAATTTACGTAAAGAAGAAGTTTTTAATAAATTTCCAGCACTAATAACTACAAAAGAATCACCATTATATAGATTAATAAAATCATTTATTTGATTTGTGATATTGTTATCAGCCTCATTAATAAGGATAAGTTTTCTTCCGCCCATTAATGGTATAGCGGAAGCTTCATCAAGTAGGATAGAAGGAGTATTTTTAAAACTTGCAGGAGTAAGAGAAGTAACTCGGAAAGGATCTTTTAAATCATTTACAACAGTTTTTGCTAATTCAAGAGCAGTTTCGTGTACAGCTCCCTCATCAGGTCCATATACTAATATTGCTTTAATTTTGGGGTTAGGTTTAGCTAAAAAAGTTCTATAAAGAGCTTGATTAAATTTCATAATTTTTCTCTTGAGCGTCAGGTAATGGACGATTTTCTTGTAAATATTTTTTAATAAAGACGGTAATACGTAAAGCGATATCTTGAGCTAATAGTTTTATAATTCTTTCTTCTACATCTTGTTCTGCAGCGACAGTACTATAAGCGCTTTGTAATACATTGTAGCTTGATTGAGCGAAAGCAGAATCTTGTAAAATAATATCAGCGCCTTTTCGAAGTGTATAAGTAGATTTATATCCGATAGTAATACGAGTAGGTATATTATCAGGTCTGATACCTTGTTCACTTACTAATATTTTTTCATTTTTAACTTGCAAAGTGTATATTTTGTTTGGACTTCCTTTAGGAGCCAGAGTACTTTGAAGATCTTGTCGCATGATCATACCCAAACGGTTTTCAATAGGAGCAACATATATTTTAGCTATTTCTGTCGTTACAGCTTCATCTTGTTTAGGTAACAGACCAATTTTGTTAGCATAAAGGGGTTGGAACCCACAAGCATTAAGAGTAAAAAGAGCTACGAGGCATAAAGTAAGCACGAAATGATAAATTAAATTTTTCATTAATTACTCGGCATTTGAGCTATTCTTAATTCTCGAGCGCGGGTTAAGATAGCATCTTCTAATTTAATTTTCATTTGAGAAGGAACAGTAGCGTCTATCCAATCTCCTTGTTCGTTTTTAATTTGTTTAAATACGGATATTTTAATACCATCAGAACGTAAAGCTTTTGTCATAATGAAGGCATTAATTTTAAAACGTTCATTAGGAACATCAGGAGGAGTATACCAGTCAGTAATAATGACGCCACCGAAAGGATCAGCAGAGCTTAGAGGCATAAAGGATAAAGTATCTAAAGATGCTCGCCATAAGAAGCTATTTACACCAATAGATGTTCCAGCAGCAGAGTCATCTTTTTTAGAGGAACCACCGAATAAAGTGAAGCCATCTTCTCCGAAGATAGAATCTGGTTTTTTGCCAGAAGAGTCATATTTACTATCACCAATTGGTTCAGGATAAGAGTATTGTACATCATCATTGGCGCAAGCAGCGATAAAAGCGCATGCAGTTAAAGATAAAATAATTTTTGCAGTCTTCATTTTTTATCCTATTTTGTAACAGTAATAAAATTAGGATATAAGAAAAGATAAGGTATTACAACCGTTCTTTTTGTTTCTGGATTAGGAGATATAGAGTGGATATTATAAAGAAATATGAAGAAATCAAAGAAGGACTAGGGCAAGGAGTTAGGCTTATGATTGTAAGTAAGAATCGTACAGAAGCAGAGATTCGCCCATTATTAGAGGTTGGTCATAGGTTATTTGGAGAGAATAGAGTATTTGAAGCAAAGGATAAATGGAAAGTATTAAAGGAAGAATATCCAGATATAGAGCTTCATATGATAGGTTCTTTACAAACCAATAAAATAAAAGAAGCATTAAAAATATTTTCTTCTATAGACAGTGTAGATAGAGATAACTTAGCAAAGAAACTTTCTCAAGAAGACATCCGAGGCAAGAGTTTTTTGATAGAAGTCAATACAGGAAGTGAGGAACAAAAAGGAGGAATTTTTCCAGAAGAGGCGGATAATTTTATTGATAAGTGTATTTATGAATATCATTTACCAATAAAAGGTCTTATGTGTGTTCCTCCAGTAGACGAAGAGGCATCTCCTCATTTTGCTTTTTTAGGTATGTTAGCTCGTAGGCATGGTTTAAAAGAATTAAGTATGGGAATGAGCAAAGATTATTTAGTAGCAATAGAACAAGGTTCGACTTGTGTACGTATAGGCACAAGTATTTTTGGTCCTAGAAATAGTTAAAAATAAGTTAAACAATGTTGTTAAAAAGACACAGTGTGTCTTAAAAGCAGCCTAAAAATAAAAAGGCTTATTGACGTTATAAGAATAAGTTGTATGAATTACGGGTGTATCGCGATTAATGCGGTTTTTAGGTTTAATTTTTTTAAAGGACGAAATAATGAAAAAAGTTCTATATGGTACAACAGCTCTTATTGCTGCCGGAATGTTTGCATCTGCAGCAGAAGCTGCTACTCCAATAAAAATGACCATTGGCGGTTACTTAAATGCTTATATGGGTTGGACTAGTGCTGAATTAAAAAATTCAACATCTGATACTCATACTCCTAATGCTCAGTTAAACAATCAATTTGATGTTATGACAGAGTCTCAGATTGCATTTACAGGTTCTACAACTCTTGATAACGGAATCAAAGTTGCAGTAACAGCAGAATTAAATGCATCTAACTTTACAGGACAAGAATGGCTTGGAGATGTATTTGCAACAGTTGATAGCAAATATGGTCGTGCTATTATCGGTGCAACAGACAACGTAGCTGTTATGCAGCATGTTTCTGCTCCTGATGCTGGAGTTCTTGGTGTAGAAAAGACAAAATTAATATATTGGGGCGTAAATCCAGGTGTAGCCCTTGACGCTACTTATTCTGATCTTGACGGAAATGCTCAGAAGATTTCTTACATTTCTCCTAAGATGGCAGGATTTAGCTTTGGTGCATCTTGGGTTCCAGGTGCTGATTTTGTAGAGCCATTTACTTATGGTAATGGAGCTTTAGATAATAATGTTGATAGAAGCCAAGATGATGTTCTTGCAGATGGTTTCCGTTCAGCTTATGTATTATCAGGTGCATATGAAGGCAAATTTAAGAATGTAGAACTCAATGCTTCTGTTGCTTATGCTAATTACGACAATATTGGAGAAAACAATCTTCAAGACTACAATGCAGGTCTTAGCGTAGGTATTGCAGGATTTACAGTAGGCGGTGCTTATCGTAGAGTTGATACTGGTGTAGAAGGTAGAGCTGATGATCAAGCATATGATTTTGGTGTAGGCTATGAGAATGGTCCATATGCAGTAAGCGCTTCATACTTTACATCTAAAGACGGTAAAGATGATGGTGTAAAAGGAAACAAGTTTGAAATGTATCAAGTATCTGGTAAATACAAACTTGGTGCTGGTGTAGATGCATTTGCAACCTTTGCTTACTTAGATACTAACTTGAAGAAAGATTCTACAGAAGTTGTAGAAGGAAATACGGATAAAGATGCATGGACTATTATTACAGGTCTTGCTCTTACATTCTAATTTAGTAAGTATAGAAAAAAAGGGAACCAAAGGAGACTTTGGTTCCTTTTTTTATTTTCAATAGATAAAAAAGGATAAATAAAAAGGATTTAACTTTTGAGCCAAATACTATTTTCAGAATCTACTTCATTTGCGAGCAATAAAGAGTTAATAGGAGGAAGATTTTCAATTTTTACTGGCTCAGTTTTTATTTTAGGTAAATTATTATCATTTTCATTTAAAGCGAGCATAGTTATTTGTTCAGCATGTTCTGCGACACTTTTTCCAGTAATAAAGTTAGCAAAAAGATTAAATATTCCTGCGACTCCGAATAGCCCACAATACAAAGCACTTCCAGCAATTTTGGCATCATTTGAGATATCATCACCAGATATTGATCGATATATAGAAGAGATAACAGGAATATGTTGTAAAGGGTTAATTGTATCCACAAAATCAGAGAAAGAGAAAGAATCGGAATTGTTCTTATGAGAAGTTTGTTCATAAGAATGGAAAAAATAATTTAAAGGGTCTATATTCATAACGAGCTCCTTTTTGAAAAAGAGAGATGCAAAAAAGATGCCAATAGATAAAGGGAAGTAAATGGCAGGACGTAGAATATTGATTTATAGTTCACAAGAAGTTGTAAGAGATTCATTGCTTGAGCAGATGAAACTTTGCCAAGACATTTCAAGCATAGATATTTCAAGTAACTATTCTGAAAGCGAACAGAAGGTTAAAGATAATTTTTTTGATGCAATAATTGTAGATGAAGATATAGATCTAATTTTAGATTTAAGAAAAGCAGGTTTTTTGCGTCCAATAATATTAATAAGTAGTTCAACGGACATAGAAAAATTTTCGAATAATATTTATATTAATGATGTTATATCGAAGCCATTTAAAATCAGCTCATTTTTATCACGTTTTTATAAAAGTATTTGTTTATTTGATAGTTCAGATACTAAAGGTTTTGCAATAGGTAATTTTTTATTTCAGCCATTAACAAAGAGTATAATTTACTCTGAAGGAAAAGAAGTTAAGTTGACGGAGAAAGAGGCAGAGATATTATCTTTTTTGTATCATGCAAAAGGTAAATTAGTAGATAGAGAAAAGCTTTTATCTGAAGTTTGGGGATATAATGCAGGAGTAACAACGCATACATTAGAAACACATATGTATCGTCTTCGCCAAAAATTAGATACAGGTAATGAAGAACCATTAATTATTACAGAAATAGGAGGGTATCGAATTTCTGATAAATTTTTAAATAATTAAAATTTTTTGAGTCGGTTTGGATTTTTAAAAACAAAAATATTTTCATCAATCGGGACATTATATTTTGTGTTTTTTAGGCTTACGTTAGTTTTAATTCTTCTAGCATCAACAATAACCCAGCTTATCAAGTTTAGATTTTTTTCTTTAAAGAAAAGGGTTATTTTACCAGCTAGAGGATTTTTCTTTTGTGTCATAGTTACTTCGATTAGCCCATTTTTTCTAGACACATCAAGTACCTCTATATTTTGGTCTTCAAAGGAGAAATTTTCTTTTAAAATAAAGAAAGCAGGAGTTTCATCAATATCGAGATAGGTTATTTGTTTTAATAATTTATCATAGAAAATTACGTTATATCCATCAGCAACAACCATAGTTGTTATAGGTTCTTTATAAGTAAGCAGCATTTTTCCTGGTCTAGATAGGAATAAAGATCCTTCAGCTTTAGGTTGTCCAGTTGAGGTTTGTATAAGTTGAGTTTCCATAGTTTTAATTTGAGCTAATTTTTTTTCGATATTTTGCAATATTTCAGGAGCATCTTTTTCCATAGCATTAGCAGGATTAAGAGAAGAGAAAAGAGAAATAGCAGAAATAAGGATAATAAGATAAAATTTCATATTTTTACTCCGGTATAAGGATTTCACGTTTTCCGACTCGATTAGGAGGAGAAACCAAACCTTCTTTTTCCATTCTTTCGACAATATCAGCAGCACGGTTGTACCCTATTTTAAGTTGGCGCTGGAGGTAACTAATAGATATTTTTCTTTCTGTTCTTACAATATTTATAGCTTGAGAATATAAGTCTCCAGTTTCATCTCCAGATGCCAATAAAGCATCTAATTCATCATCTTCATCTTCTGTTACAGCGTCTAAGTATTCTGGTTCTCCCTGAGCTCTAAGGAAATTAACGACATCTTCTACTTCTTCATCAGATACGAAAGGACCATGTATACGTATAGGTCTTTGACCAGCTTCCATAAAGAGCATATCGCCTCGTCCTAATAGTTGTTCAGCGCCTTGTTCTCCGAGGATAGTTCTGCTATCAATTTTAGAAGTTACTTGAAAACTTATTCTACTAGGGAAGTTAGCTTTAATCGTTCCAGTAATAACATCTACAGAAGGTCTTTGAGTTGCCATGATAAGGTGAATTCCTGCAGCTCTAGCCATTTGAGCTAATCTTTGGATAGCAGCTTCTACTTCTTTTCCAGCGACAAGCATTAAATCAGCCATTTCATCAACGACAACGACGATGTGAGGTAATGGATTAAGATTAAGTTGTTGTTGTTCCATTATAGGCATACCATCATCATCAAAGCCTACTTGTACAGTTCTAGAAGGAGTTTCTCCAGCAATAATCATATCTCCTAGTTTTTTATTATATCCATCAATATTTCTTACTCCCATTTGAGACATGGCTCTATAACGATCCTCCATTTCTCTGACAGCCCATTTTAAAGCTACGATAGCTTTTTTAGATTCTGTTACGACAGGAGACAATAAATGAGGAATTCCATTATAAACAGATAATTCTAACATTTTAGGATCTATCATGATTAGACGACATTGCTGAGGAGTTAAGCGGTAAAGCAAAGAAAGGATCATAGTATTTATGGCAACGGATTTTCCCGATCCAGTAGTTCCCGCTACTAAAAGGTGAGGCATTCTTACCAAGTCAGCGAAATAAGGAATACCGCCAATGTCCTTACCGAGAGCTAAGCAAAGTTTTTGTTCAGAGTTTTTAAATTTATTAGTATCTAGTAATTCTCTAAGGAAAACAGTTTCTCTAGTTTCATTAGGTAGCTCTATTCCCAAGACAGATTTTCCAGGGATTACAGATATACGAACAGATAAGGCGCTCATAGATCGAGCAATATCATCAGCAAGATTTATCACTCTTGAACTTTTAATTCCAGATGCGGGGTTAAGTTCATACAAAGTAACTACGGGTCCAGGTAAATAGTTAACGATTTTTCCATCTACGCCATATTCTTTTAATACCGTTTCTAGTTTTCTAGCTTGTTGTTCTAGGAAGTCTTTGGTTAGCTTGCTAGAGGATGAAGATTTTTCTTTACTTAAGAAGTCGATAGAAGGAAGAAGAAAGCCTTTTATATTTTCTCCGTTTTTAATTTTTATATTTTTTGAGTGAGTTTTTTTATTTGTTTCATTTATATTTTGATCTGATTTTTCTACTTTTTCCTTTTCGAGTTTAATTTCAGGATTAATTATTTTTGTATTAAATAATTTTGGGAAGAATTTGTTAGAAAACTTGATTAATAAATATTTTGTTAAATTAAATAAAGATCGAGTCAAAGTTTTTAATAAAGCCAAAATAGGGAAATCAATAGCGAAGACCATACATAGTAGAGCGGTTATTCCAATAATAGTAAATAAGAAGAAATTAAATAAAGGGAAGAGATTGAGATAATTTTCAATTAGATTCAAACAGAATATTCCTAAAGATCCTTCAGCCCCAGCGAGAACAGGCCAAAACAAGGGTAGTTTAATAGCAGCGAAGAAAATACTAGTTAGAGGTATAGCCAGTAAAAGAGCAAGTATACGCAATATTTTAAAGGAAGGTTTAATATCTGTTATTAGCCATCCACCCCATACCACAAGAGCTATTTCTGGTAACAAAGCAGCCAAACCAAATATTTGCCAAAATAGGTCAGCAAAGATAGCCCCAGTTGGACCCAGAATATTATGGATAGGTAAAGAAGAAGAAGTATTTAAAGAATGATCAGAAGGCATATAAGAGAACAAAGCAGTAATAAGAGCCAGGCCAAGAATAAGTAGAGTAAGTCCCGATATTTTTTTGATAATCAGAAGGATAGTATCAGAGAGCCATTTAGGCATTAAAGGTCTTTTATTAAGTTTTTTCTTTGTCATTTTATTCGTATTTTACTTGATTTCCGATTTGCAATAAAGCAATCAAAGTATTAGTCATTTTATCTGTATTTTCAGCTTCTAGTAGCAGTTGTCGTTCTCGAGGTTCGAAAGGAAGCAACATAGCTAGAGTAGAAAGTAATTTTGCATCATTCATTTTAGTTAAGATTTTAGTAGTAACGTCTAGATTATTTTTTTTAATAAAATTTTCCAAGATAGGGAACAAAGTTTTTCTTTCGATTTTATTTGGAGATAATTTTAAGTCATTAGCGAAGCGAGAATAATCTACTTTAGCTTGACGATAACCTCTAGGTCTTTTTAATTCAGAAATAATTGAGAAGCGGCAAATACCAGTAAGTGTAGCCATCATAGAATTATTATCGCCTTCGCTAAAAGCAGAGATTCTTCCAGCGCATCCTACGGAATAGAGGGAAGGAGAGAAATCGAAAACAGGTTCCATAGATTGTACGAGACCAATGATTCTTTGAGAAGCTAAAGCATCTAGGATCATATTGAAGTGCCGAGTTTCATAAAGACGTAGAGATACTTTTCCCGCAGGCATAAGAATAGAAGTATTATAAGGCATTATAGGTATAACCGAAGGCATTTCATCTATAGATATATCGAAGAAAGAAGGGGACATTTATATTTCACCTAACCGAAAAGACCTAAAAACATTTTAAGGTTATCACAATAGGATTTTTTCGTCTTGTAAAAAATTGGCAAAAAAGAAGATTTACATGATAAGGCTAAGGGAAGTCATAAGATTAAGATTATTTTATTATAAGGCAAAATTGACATTTAAAGGAGGTTTTGATAAACCGCTATATGTTAGCAATTCAGTATAGGGAGAAGAAAATAAATGAAAATTATATCTGGCAATAGCAATCTTCCGTTAGCGAGAAAGATTTCTTCATATTTTGGTTTAGAAGTTTCTCATACGAATATATCTAGGTTTGCAGATGGAGAAATAAACGTAGAATTAACGCCAGAAATAAAGGGAGAAGATTGTATAATTATTCAACCGACATCTAAGTCAGTGAATGCATCAATGAATGATAACATTATGGAGTTATATTTTATTATTGATGCGGTAAGGAGGATACCCGCTAAGAGTATAACCGTAGTTATTCCATATTTTGGTTATGCTAGACAAGATCGTAGAGTTTTTCCTCAATCTCCAATTTCGTCGAAGGTAATATGTAAACAGATAGAGGAATTAGGAGTAGATAATGTAATAGTTTTAGATTTACATTGTGAGCAGACATTAGGATTTTTTGACATTCCGGCAGAGAATGTTTACGCATTGCCGATTTTAGTATCGGATATGAAAGTTGTTTTTCCTGATATTACGAATACAGTAATTGTAGCACCTGATATGGGAGCATCTAAGAAAGCGAGAGTAGCATCAGAGATTTTGGGATGTAGTTATGCAGTAGTAGATAAAAAGCGACCAAGGCCAGGGGAATCTCAAGTTATGAATGTCATAGGTAATATAGAAGGAAAGGACTGTATATTATTAGATGATATGATAGATTCAGCAGGTACACTATGTAATGCGGCTAATGCATTAGTAGAGAGGGGAGCCAAGAGTGTTCGTGCATATGCGACGCATGGTTTATTTTCAGGTCAAGCATTTAAGCGTATAAACGATTCAGCATTTACAGAAGTAGTAGTTACCGACAGCATTAATTTATTTGAAGGTAGTTTAGGTAGTAAGAAGATAAGATATATTTCATGTTCTGAAGTTTTAGGAGATGCAATAAGAAGTTTTTTTAATGTAGAAAAAGCTTGAAAAATAAAGAACATTGTAGTACAGGAAACAGTTTCTTCTTTTATGAAAAGAAGAAAAGAATATCTAACACCCCTGGAGGTTAGGTAGATTTATTTATAAGAAAGAAAGGAAGAAAGAATGGAAAATAAAAATAAAACCCTCAGTGTAAAGAGTCGCACGAGGGCGGGTAAGGGGGCCGCTCGGGCTGATCGCCGCGAAGGGAAAGTTCCCGGAGTAATATATGGAGATAAGAAGCCACCGGTCTTGTTTTCGATTGACAGTAAAGCATTAGATGCGGAATTAAGGAAGCCAGGTTTTCGGACCCATATATTTGAGATTGATGTTGAAGGAGATAAGCATTCAGCGATATGTCAGGACATTCAAAGAGATATTATATTAGGTCGTCCTATACATATAGATTTTCTTCGCGTTAATAAGAGTGAAGAGATTAGGGTTGAAGTACCAGTTGTTTTCTTAAATGAAGAGAGTTGTCCTGGAGTAAAGGCAGGAGGAGCATTAAATATTGTATCAAGGGAGATACCAGTTTTATGTAAACCTGATTTAATACCAGAGAGTATAGAGATAGATTTAAGTAATTTACAGATTGGAGAATCGATACATATTAAGAGTGTAGTTTTTCCGACTGGAGTTAAGGCAGATGAAGCGGAAGATTATACTATAGTAACCGTTCATGCGCCGATGGCGGCGGAGCCAGAAGTAGAAGTTACTACGGGTACAACAGATACTCCAGCGACATCTTCAGAATCTTCTACAGAAGAAAAGAAGTAGAAATAGATGATTTTAGTGGTGGGTCTTGGCAATCCAGGAGCGGGTTACGCTAGGAACCGCCACAATTTTGGTTTTATGGCGGTAGATGATATTTGCCGCCAATTTTCTTTTTCGAGTTATAAGGAGAAGTTTTTAGGTTTTATTTCAGAAGGTAAGATATCGGGGGAAAAAGTTATAGTTTTAAAACCGAATACATTTATGAATAATTCTGGGATATCAGTTAGGGAAGTAGTAAATTTTTATAAGCTTTCTAGTGATCAAGTTATAGTTTTTCATGATGATTTAGATTTATCTTTTGGTAAAGTTAAGGTCAAGAAGGGAGGAGGTAGTGCCGGACATAATGGACTTAAGAGTATAGATTCTCACATAGGTAAAGAATATATTAGAGTTCGTTTAGGTATATCTCATCCAGATAAGCAAGAAGTAATTTCGTATGTTTTATCAGATTTTAGTTTATCAGAGAGAGAGGAAATAGCTTTTTTGTTATCGGATATTTCGCGAGCTTTTCCAGAACTTATTATTGATGGTATATCAGCATTTACAAATAGGTTAGGTATTTTAAGAGGATAAGATGGGTTTTAATTGTGGTATTGTAGGTCTTCCGAATGTAGGCAAATCGACACTTTTTAATGCATTAACATCAACCATTGCGGCGGAAGCAGCGAATTACCCATTTTGTACAATAGAACCGAATGTAGGTAGAGTGAATGTTCCAGATGATCGTTTAGAGTGGTTACAAAAGATTGATGGATCAGAGAAGATAGTACCTACCCAATTAGAGTTTGTAGATATAGCAGGTTTAGTAAAGGGGGCATCTAAGGGAGAAGGTTTAGGTAATCAGTTTTTAGCGAATATAAGAGAAGTTGATGCGATAGTTCATGTTTTGCGTTGTTTTGAAGATTCGAACATCACACATGTTGAAGGAGGAGTAGATCCCATAAGAGATTCAGAGATTGTAGAAACAGAGTTGATGTTATCGGATTTAGAGAGTTTAGAGAAAAGGGTATTACCTATACAGAAGAAAGCAAATAGTGGAGATAAGGATTCCAAGATTTGGTTAACAGTAATTGAGCCTGTTTTAGATGCATTAAGGGCAGGGAAACCTGCACGTATAGCGGAGCCAGAAGATATAGAGAAGAAGAAAATGTTTCGACAACTTTATCTATTAACGTCGAAACCAGTTTTATATGTTTGTAATGTTGATGAAGATTCTGCGTCAAAAGGCAACAAGTATTCAGATTTAGTTTTTGAGAAAGCGAAGAAAGAAGGTAATTCAGTAGTTATTATTTCTGCAGAGATAGAAGCAGAGGTTGCGACGCTTTCTTTAGAGGAGCAAGGAGAGTTTTTAAGTTCTTTAGGTTTAGCAGAGACAGGATTAAAGAGAGTTATAAGAGCAGGTTATGAATTATTAAATTTACAGACATTTTTTACATCAGGTCCGAAAGAGACGCATGCGTGGACGATAACGAAAGGTATGTTAGCTCCGAATGCAGCAGGAGTTATTCACTCAGATTTTGAGAGGGGTTTTATCAGAGCAGAAATTATAAGTTATGAAGACTATATATTTTATAAAGGAGAAGTTGGAGCTAAGGAGGCAGGCAAGCTTCGTTCAGAAGGTAAAAATTATGTAATGCAGGATGGAGATATAGCGCATTTTCTTTTTAATGTTTGAGGTAGAAGATGAAGAGAGTATTGCTTACAGGAGGAGCTACTAATGAATATATAGATGAGGTTATGAAAATAACCAATATGGCTACGGGAGAGAGTTCTTTAGTTATGGCAGGACTTTTTTCAAGGATTTCAGATATAGAGGTTACATTAATAGGGAACAGAGCGCTTAGGAAGCACAAGTTATTTTTAGAAACAGGCTATCACTATATTCCCATTGAGACGACAGAAGATATGGATGAAGCATTAGAGGAAGAGAGTAGAAAAGAATATGATTTAGTAATACATTCTTCAGCGGTTGGAGATTATAAGCCAGTATATAGTTTTCGTTTAGAAGATATAGCTTTAGAGATTTTTAATAAACTTAAAAGAGAAGATATTACGAAGGATAAGATATTAGATATTTTATTAAATCCAGAATGTAAGATAAGAGATGATAGCAAGATTAGTAGTTATGAAGCAAATTTAACAGTTAAATTAGGTCTTACAAAGAAACTAATAGGTACATTAAGGCATAGATTTCCTTTAGCCAAGATAATAGGATTTAAGCTTTTAGATAAAGTTAGTAAAGAATATTTAATAGAAGTAGCGAAGGAATTAAGTTTAAAGAATGCGGTAGATTATATTATTGCGAATGATTTAAGAGACATAAATAGAGGTTATCGCCGTTGTTATTTAGTTAATAAAGAAGGCTATGCAGGTAAAGATTTTTCTAGCAACGAAGATATTTTTAATTTTGCGTTATCTTTAATATAGTCATTTAAGAGTTTATAGCTAAAGATTTCAAGGAAATGACATTCATATTATCGATTATTTTATTTCTGCCTTCTTGGTAAATGCTTTTAGCTTTTTTATATTCGTTTTGGTCGATATGAGCAACGAAGACATGACCATCGAGCATAAAATTAGCAGTAGTATCTTTTCCTCTAGATAGGAAGCGTATACGGATACCATTTTTATTTTTTAGAACGAAAGATTCTGAAGATGGTGCTGTTGGGTATTTAGGGTTACAAACATCAATAGGACCAACAGGGGTTGTATTTTCTGAGCTAAGATTTAGGAGACGATATTTTTCTAAGGCATCATCAGGTTTTTTTTCATATATAGAAAGGATCATTTCATTTAATCGTTTACAAGTAAAGAGTTCTTGAGCGGTTAAATTTTTTTGTATATCTGAGGAGTTCCATTTGACAACTTTCATTTAATTCTCCTGTTATAAAAGGATAAGTCTAGAATAGAATATAAAGGAAGAAATTGAATATTTTATTAATAAATTATTTTTTAGAGACAAAAGGATTATTTTTTATATAGAAGCGCCAAGGATAATCTTTAGCTTTTGTAATTCCAATTCTAGTAGTTTGGACAACATCAAAATCACAAATAGTTTTTTTTTCGATCCACAAAGGAGAATCGTCTACAGTTAAAGAGATTTCGTTAAGATCGGTAGTTATATTAAGGGCTTTACAGAGCAGAGCAGGACCATTTGTTTTAGCTAGTTTAGATAAAGGTTCTAAAGCACGGATTAATACAGCACTTCCGAAATTTTTTTTATCTGTAACAACGTTTAAGCAATAATGCATTCCGTATGTAAAATAGACATATGATAAACCAGGTTCTCCGAATAGAGGCAAAGAGCGTTTAGTTGGACCATTATAAGCATGACAAGAAGGCTCATCTTGAGTATAAGCTTCAGTTTCTACGATTATTCCTTTCAAGATATTATTTTGATATTTTCTACAAAGTACGCATCCGAGCAGATCTTTTGCGACGATTACAGTTTCTCTAGCATAGAAGTTTTTTTTAAGTCGAGACATAATAAGAGCTTAATAATTAAAGATAAGTAAAGTATATATTTAAGTATAAATAATAAGTTTCGCAAGTGAATCTTTAAGTTTTAGGGATAATGAAAGGGTTTAGATTTTGTTTCGGTTTTGTAATGTTTTTAAAAATAGGTGATTAAAGGATAAGGATTAAAAAGTTAGCATAAGAGAAGATAGTTAAATGTTTCGATTACGAATCTATATATGTATAGAGTAAGAAAATCTGGCGGAGAGGGGGGGATTCGAACCCCCGGACCGAATGAATCGGTCAACAGATTTCGAGTCTGCCGCATTCGACCACTCTGCCACCTCTCCAAGAAGATTAGAGGAGATTAACGCAAGGGTAAAACAAGTCAAGAATAAAGCTAAAATTGACCTTAGTTATAATAAAATGTTATAAGCAAACAGGAGTAAGAAAAAAAGAAAGGGAAGTAAGCATCCATGTCATTTACAAATGAAGAAAATAAGTGCGATATAACTAATATAGCAGATGATATACCAGGGATAGTTTTTCAAATTTTACAAAAAAAGGATGGAACAATATCCTTTCCTTTTTTTTCGGTTACCGCACAACAAGCATTTGGTTTAAGCGAAGATACGATTAAAGAAGCAAAAGAAGGGTTGGTAAATTTTATAGTTAAAGAAGATTTTGATCGTTTAGTAAGTTCATTAAAGAAATATGCAAGGAATTTATCTAGTTTTAGTGAAGAGATAAGAGTAATAGGTAAAGATGGAACTATGTTGCAATTAAGTGGTATTTCTAAGCCATTACTTTTACAGGACAATAACATACTTTGGAATACAGTATTATTTGATATTACAGAGAATAAGAAGATAGAACAGCAATTAAAGACGGTATTAGATAATGCTCCGATAGGGATAATAGCGACCGATCATAATAGTAAGATTACGATGGCGAATATTTCAGCATTAAAGATGTTTGGCTATAAGTCTGAAGAACTTGTAGGTAAGAAGCTATCGGTTATTTTATCTTCGAGTAATTCAGGGAAAGAGAGGTTATTAGTTGGTTCTCCGATACATGAAGAGAAAGGGATAACCAAAGAAGGCAAAGAGATAGCGATAGACATTTTGTTAACAGAGATACGTAAAGATAATGATTTAACGTTTATAGTTATAGTTAGGGACATTACAGAACGTAAGGCAACGGAGAAAGCATTAGAAGATGCACAAAGGCAGATTCATACGGTTATATCGTCACTTCCCTGTAGTCTTTATAAAGGAACGATATATAAAAACGGAAGAGTAATTTTAGAATATGCGAGTGAAGGAATAAAAGAGCTTATGGGAGTAAGCTCGGAAGAAATAGTTAAGGATTCTAGTTTATTTTACAATTGTTTTGTTTCTTCTGATAGGGCTGCGATTTTAGCGAATCATAAAGTATTATTGCGTTCAAAGAAGCCGAAGATATTGGATAAAGAAGTTCAGCTTACGAATGGTAAATGGGTTCATTTGAATGCGAGACCAGAGAAGACAGCAGAAGGTAATATATCTTGGAATGGTATAATATTTGATACTACGGATAGGCGTATAGCTCAAGAGAGGCTACATTTTTTAGCGTATCATGATTCGTTGACAGGAGTAGGGAACAGGGAACTTTTATTTAAGCAATTTCAGGATTTATTAGATTCAGCGAAGAGGAGTAAGAAGCAGATAGCGGTTTTATCTTTAGCACCCGATGGATTAGGACAAATAAATGCGATTTCAGGGCATGGAATTGGAGATTTAGTTTTGACCAAAGTTGCACATAGAGTAAAGAAAGTTTTAGGGAAGAATGATTTACTAGTTCGTATGGCTGGGCATAGATTTATAGCATTACTTCCAGATTTGACGAGCCGTTCTTTAGCGGATAAGAAGATAGGAGAGATAATAAAAGAATTTGAGAAGCCGATAACGGTTAATTCACAAGATTTTGATGTTACAATAACTATTGGTGTATGTTTTTATCCAACCGATGGAGAAGATACAGCATCATTAATAAGTCATGCGGATGCAGCGTTAGATTCAGCAAAGAACAATAATAGGGGGAATGCGACAGTATTTTCTGAGGAGCTTAACATAGGGATAGCGAGGAATTTATATCTTCGTACGAGATTAAGGCATGCATTAGAGAAAGGAGAGATTATAGCGTATTTTCAACCTCAAGTTAATGTTATTTCAGGGGAGATAGTAGGGATAGAAGCTCTTGCAAGATGGGAATCAAAAGAAGGACATATAAGTCCAGGAGAGTTTATTCCTGTAGCGGAAGAATACGGTTTTATAGATGAACTTTCGTATCAAATAATGATAGAAGCATGTAAGTGGTCTAAGAGATGGTTAGATAAAGGTTATGGAAAAATACCGATGGCAGTTAACATATCAGGACGTCTTTTTCATAACTCTAGGCAGCTTATGCGAATGGTTAAGCAGACGTTAAAGGAAACAGGTTTGCCAGCAAATCTTTTAGAATTAGAGTTAACAGAGAGTACAGCGATGTTAGATCCGCAGATGGCGATATCAGTGATTAACAAGCTTGGAGATTATGGGATAAGTTGTTCTATTGATGATTTTGGCACAGGTTATTCTTCGCTAGCGATGTTGAAGAGTTTTCCGTTAAAGAAGTTAAAGATAGATCGTTCATTTATATTAGATTTAACGGCGGACAGGAATGATGCAGCGATAGTTAAAGCAACCATAGCGATAGCTAGGGCGTTAAATCTTACCGTTTTAGCCGAAGGAGTAGAGACCAAG
>CALXRE010000086.1 GCA_944390645.1 uncultured Alphaproteobacteria bacterium
ATTTTCTTTTTCCAGCTCTACGTCCAAGAGTTCTTTACATAAAGTTTTCAAGCTATGACTAAGTGCATTTGTTCGAGCAATTTTAGAGGCAATTTTAGTACAATATATAGGAGAGCAGTCCACGCCGAGGAATTTTTTTATAGCTGCGACATCGAAGCGAGCATATTGGAAGATTTTCAAGATTTTTTTATCTTTCAGAATATTTTTTAGGATAGGAGCTTCATAGTTATTTTTAGAGAATTGGACGATATGACAAGATCCATCACCAGCAGATATTTGAATTAAGCATAAACGGTCTCGATTAAAATTCAAACCAGTAGTTTCAGTATCTACCGCAATAGAAGTTCCGAAATTTATATTTTCTGGCAAATCTTGTTGATGAAGAAAGATATTCGACATAATATTTGCTCCAAAGGATGATTAAATGGTGCCCAGAAGAAGACTCGAACTTCCACGATTTACATCACTGGCACCTGAAGCCAGCGCGTCTACCAATTCCGCCATCTGGGCTTTAAGCAACAAATTTAGTTGTCTAAACTGTAAAGATAAACGGATAAAGGGATATATGAGAAAAGTCAAAAGTTTTTTAGTATAAACAAAGAAAATTAAGTATTTTTTATGTTTTTTAAAATGTATATCTTGTTTATCGAGATTTTTCCGTGTATAAGCAACTCCAAATATTTGCTAAGGAACGTAAGGAGATAAATACTGTGTTTTACAAGAAAAGAATATGTACAATGTCATTTACGGTAGCTCTAGTATTTACGATTTCAGCATGTAAAGAAAAACAGACAGCTCCGATTGATATGCCCCCAACTCCAGTAACGGTTACAGAAGTTATTTCTGTTGACTTACCGATAAGTCGATCTTTTATAGGTAAAGTTACAGCATATGATCGTGTTGATATCAAAGCCCGGGTTCAAGGTTATCTTGAACAAAGAGCTTTTAAAGAAGGTTCCACAGTAAAGAAAGGTCAACTTTTATTTAGCATAGAGAAGGATCAATACCAAACAGCATTAAAAGAAGCAGAAGCCAATTTAGCGAAAGCGGAAGCAGAAGCAATCAATGCGGACATACAATTAAAAAGAGCACAAGAACTTATAAAGACAGGAGATATAGCTCAATCAATTCTTGATGATCGTTCAGCGAGTGCTTCTGCAGCATTAGCCACCGTTAAGCAAGCTAGAGCAGCGAAAGAGAATGCTCGTTTAGATTTAGACTACACAGAGATATCAGCACCATTTAATGGTCGTATAGGTTTATCGACTTATGACGTAGGAGAATATATTACACCTAGCTCTGGGGTTTTAGCGACCATAGTAAGTATAGATCCGACTAGTGTTATTTTTTCCATAAGCATGAAAGATTTAATTAGTATGTCAGCGAAGTCAGCAGATAAGACTCCAGAGATTGTAGCCACATTAACTACGACAGGAGGTTTTCCGTACAAGCATAAAGGGAAGATAGACTTTATAGACAATATGCTCAATATGCAGACAGACACTTTAAAGATGCGAGCGAAATTTCCCAATCCAGATTCTCGTTTAATAGATGGAGAACTTGTTAATATAAAGATTTCGACAGTATCTAAGTATCCAACAATAGTAATTCCGCAAGTAGCCGTTCAGATGGATCAAGCAGGAAGATACGTTATGATAGTAAAAGAAGATAACAAGATAGAGATGCGGAGAATAAGTGTAGGAGAAGAAATAGAAAAAGATATAATAGTTACAGAAGGTCTAAAAGTAGGAGAAAAGATAGTTATAGATGGGTTACAAAAGATTAAACAAGGTTCACTTGTAAACCCAACGGCTGTTGTTCCTTATAATCCATTAAATAATAGTACCGATGGTACAGAAGGAGCATCTGAAGATAAAGATACCGATAATGAAAATAAAGGTTAAGAAAGAGATTAAGGAGTAATATAGATGTTTTCGGGCATATTTATTGATCGTCCACGATTGGCTATGGTTATATCCATAGTTATAACTTTAGGTGGACTTATTTGTATTACACAAATACCTTTAGCCCAACTTCCAGAGGTTACTCCGCCCCAAGTAAGTGTACAAGCAACGTATATTGGAGCGAATGCGGAAGTAGTAGAGACGACGATAGCCCAACCTATAGAAGCAGCGGTTACTGGAGTTGACAATATGATGTATATGTCATCTACCAGTGGTAATGATGGGACATATTCATTATCGATAAGTTTTGAATTAGGTACAGATCCAGACATTAACGCAGTTAACGTACAAAACAGGATCAAACAAGTAGAGAATCAGCTTCCCACAGAAGTAATTCAACAAGGAATAAATGTTAGGAAGCGTTCTTCATCGATGTTGCAAGTTATAGGTATATATTCAGAAGATGAAGAAACATATAATGACTTATATTTAAACAACTATGCGACTCTTTATGTAAAAGATCCATTATCCCGAGTAAATGGAGTTGGAGACGTAAACGTTTTCAGCATGATGGATTATAGTATGAGGATATGGATAGATACAGATCGCATGTCGAATTTAAATGTTTCGATTAATGAAGTTTTAGCAGCGATTAAAGCTCAAAACATTCAAGCAGCGGTAGGCAGCATAGGTTCGCAACCAGCACCTAAGTATCAGCAGATACAGCTCAACATACAAGCAGAAGGTCGATTAAAGACTGTAGAAGAATTTGGGAATATAATTATAAGAGCCAATCCAGATGGATCTTCATTATATTTAAGAGATTTTGCGAAGATAGAGTTAGGAGCGAAGAATAATTCTGTTTCTTCTATGTTTAATACGAAGCCTTGTGTAGCGATAGCGATTTATCAAGCTCCTGGAGCTAATGCGGTATCAGTAGCATCCAGTGTTAGGAAACAACTAGAAGAGATATCTAAGACTTTTCCTGTTGGAATAAAGTACAACATTATATATGACACATCGGAATCTGTTTATGCGACGATAGAAGAAGTATTGAAGACTTTAATGGAAGCCTTTTTACTAGTTATTTTTGTTGTATTTGTCTTTTTAGGTACATTCAGAGCAACCTTTATTCCAATGATAGCCATTCCAGTTGCATTAATAGGGACATTTATATTTTTGTATGCAGCAGGTTTTACAGCAAACACAATATCGCTACTAGCGTTAGTTTTAGCAGTAGGTATAGTTGTTGACGATGCGATTATGGTTGTAGAGAATGTTGAACGAGTTATGGAAAGCAACCCCCATCTTTCACCTAAAGAATCCACGAAATTAGCGATGCAAGAGATTACAGCACCGATTATTGCGATCACTTTTGTTTTAGTCTCAGTTTTTGTTCCCGTTACATTTTTACCTGGCATGACTGGAGCTTTATACAGGGAATTTGGAGTTACTGTTTGTATTTCGATGTTATTATCAGCCATTAATGCATTAACTCTGACACCAGCATTATGCGCATTAATTATGCGTCCAGGTCATAAGCCTTTAAAGATTATGGGAAAAGTTTTGAATGGAATAGATAAAATAAGAGATGGTTATGCTGGGATTATAGGTAAAACATTAAAAGCGATACCATTAATGATTATTTTATTGATTTGCATTACTTTAGTTACTGTCGAAGTTTTCAAGAAGACTCCGGGAGGATTTTTACCATCAGAAGACCAAGGAGCTTTTTTTGCAGAGATTTCTTTACCAGCGGCAGCTTCAAACAATCGCACCCAAGAAATAGTTCTTGAAGCTAATAAGATTATAATGGATATCCCAGGGGTAGAAAGAATAGTTAGTATAGTTGGTTTTAGTATTTTAAGTGGTATGTCATCTTCAGACAGTGCGCTACTCATAGTTGGACTAAAGCCATATGATGAGAGACGGACAGATGCTTTAGGAGTAGATAATATAATTAAAGAAGTTTACAAGAGGACCTCGACATTACAAGGAGCAAGGGTAACCGCATTTAATCCTCCTCCGATACCTGGTTTAGGCTCTTTTGGAGGTTTTGAATATCAATTAGAGAGTATATCTGGAGCATCAGCCTCAGAGCTAGCAGAGGTTTCAGGACGCCTTTTACAAGAAGCGAATCAGCAGCCAGAATTATCTCAAGTATTTACGACATTTGCAGACAACACGCCTCAATTATTTGTAGATCTTGATCGACAGAAAGCTCAGACATTAGGTCTTAATGTTTCGGACATATTTACGGTTATGCAAGCATCTTTAGGAGGTATGTATATTAATGATTTCAACCTTTATGGAAGAACGTGGCAAGTAAATATGCAAGCATTACCGACAGATAGAGGAACAATAGAAGATGTTTATAGACTTCATGTTAAGAATGCCTTTGAAGATATGGTTCCTTTACGTTCAGTTATAGATATAACGGAGATTGTTGGACCAAAATACTACTCTAGGTATAACAACTATCGTAGTGTAAAGATCAATGGTAATGCAGCAGCAGGAGTAAGTTCAGGAGATGCTCTTGAGGCGATGGAGAGAATATCGAAGAATCTTCCAGCAGAATATAAATACGAATGGACAGGTCAATCTTTACAAGAGAAAGAAGCTGGGAATGCGACTCTTATTATTCTTATAGCTTCGATAGTTTTTGTTTACCTATTTTTAGTTGCTCTTTATGAGAGCTGGAATATTCCGATAGCGGTATTATTATCAGTTATTGTTGGTATTTTAGGCGGTATGTTAGCGTTAAATATAGCGGGTTTAAGCAGTGGTATTTATGCTCAGATAGGTATAATAGTTTTGATTGCGATGGCGAGTAAAAATGCTATTTTAATAGTTGAGTTTGCAAGGGAGAGAAGACTTCACCAAGGAATGAGTATAGCGGAATCAGCGATTATTGGTTCTAAGCTTAGATTTAGAGCGGTTATGATGACGAGTTTTGCTTTTATTTTAGGTTTAGCACCATTACTAGTTGCAGAAGGAGCGGGAGCTATGAGCCGAAGAGAAGTTGGGACTCCAGTTTTTGGAGGTATGATAGCAGCCTCAGTGATTGGTATTTTCTTTATTCCAGCTTTATATGTTTTATTTGAGAAGATCAGTGAGACCTTTAAATCTCCAGAGAATCGTCCTCAGACACGATCGAAAGGAGTTAACGCCAAAGAAGCTGAATAGATGGCAGTAGTTTTAAGCGTTTATCTAGGAAAGACTCGAGGTGGCATAGAGATAGTAATGATTGACTATGCCAAAGCATTATCTTCATTAGGTTATGAATCATACCTTTTAAGTTCTAAAGGTAGAGATTATATTGACTATTTAAGAAATAGTGGTCTCAAATTAAATTTATTATGTAGCCGCAGTATCAATCCTTTCACAATATTACAATTCATTTTATTTTTGAGGAGACTTAAGCCTGAAGTAGTTTTTTTACATGGGACAAGAGCTATATTAATCGGGAGCAAATGGTATATAAGGAAGCTTTTTCCGAAAATAAAATTTGTAGGAGTTTCTCATGGAGTAACAGACAAGAGATATTCGAAGCTTGAATATGTAATTGCGATCACTAAGTTTTTAGCAAATAGTTTTAAAGATTTAGGTATTCCACATATATATTTTTGTCCGAACAAGACAAGAATTTTACCCTTTGAGGAGCAGAGGAACAGAAGAGATCCGATAGTTATAGGTTCTATAGGTAGATTATCGTCATCAAAAGGTTTTGACGTATTAATTAATGCATTAAAGGTTTTAAAGCAGCGTGGATTTTCTTTTAAATTAAGGTTAGCAGGTTTTTCATTAGAAGATCTAGAGAAAGGAATAGATATTTCAGATATTTCAGATGAAATAGAAGTACTTGGGTGGATAAGTGATAAGGAATCATTTTATAAGAGTATAGATATTTACGTTTCTGCTTCTAGAGTAGAGCCATTTGGTTTAACGATTATAGAGGCTATGTCACATAGTATTGCGGTTATAGCGACAGAGACCCAGGGAGGTAAAGAGATAATATCTTCAGGAGAGAATGGAGTTTTAGTTTCACTAGAAGATTATCAAGGATTATCGGAAGCAATTTACGATTTAAGTAGATTAGAGGATAAAGATTTTAATTTTTTACGTTTTAATGGTTATAAGAAGGCAAAGACAGAGTATAACCTTGAAAATCTTCCCAAAGATTTGAATAATATTATTTTAAACATACTATCCATGAAAGCATAGACATGGCAAAGATATTACATATAGCTAATTTCAACCATATAAAGACGAAGGGTTGTTTTCAGAATTCGACCCAACAAAAGATTAGCAATGGTCTTATAAGGAATGGGCATCAAGTTATTAACTATTCAGACAGAGATATGTGTCGAATGTTTGGTTTTGGAAGTATGAACATATATGGTCGCAAAAAGGTTAATAAGCATTTATTAAAGTTTTGTGAGAGTATAGAACCAGATGGTATAGTTATAGGACATGCAGACACGATAGATTTGAGAACATTGCTAAAGATAAAAGAACTTTTTCCCCATATAAAGATTTTAGAATGGAATGTAGATTCGATAGCCATAAGTGATGATGCTAAGTCCAATCGAGATGCTTTATACAACTTAAAGAAAATAAAGTTAAAGCAAGAAGCCGTTGATGTTTTATTAATTAGCACAGCAGATAGAAGATTTCTGAACCAACTTAAGACAGGAAGGAACAAAGTAGGCTATCTTCCCAATATAGTTGATAATAGCATAGAGACAGGAAAGAGTTTCAAAGAGCCAGAGCTTTCTTATGATTTATTTTTCAGTTGCAATCCTATGTTAAAGCGGCAATTTTGTGGTGTTTTTAGAGATATAGAAAAGATTTGCGAAGAAATTATTTTAAAAGTTTCGGGGTTAAAAGTTTTATATGCAGGAGTTTTAGGTTATCCGAAGCTTTCAGGTTCACATTACCAAAGAGCGATAAGCCAAAGTGCGATGGGATTTAATTTAAGTCATATAAATGACGCTTATTTGTATTCTTCAGATCGTCTTGCTCACATGATAGGGAATGGTCTTTTAGTTTTTGTTGATCGGCGGACAGGATTTGGAGATATTTTCAAAGAAGATGAAATGGCATTTTATGAGACTCCAGAAGAATTATACGAGAAGCTAAACTATTTCAAGAACAATCCAGAAGTTAGGATGGAGCATGCATATAAAGGATATGAGAAATATTATTCATTATTCAATGAGCAAAAAATTGGTAAATATATATCAGATTTATTATTTGATACCTTTAGTTTTTCTTCTTATTCATTTCCCAGTCTTATTTAATTTTGATAACAAGCGTCATGTAATTTAGCTAATCTTGCGAACCATTCCCATAAAGCAGGATATTCATCTTCTGATAAATTTTTTAATTCTTCTTGAACTTTTTGTCCCGCATAAGGCCAAAAGCAGTTGTTTGTTTCATAGTTTTCCGTCACGCATGAGTTCAAGGATATCATTACGATCAAGATTAGGACGCATAGCGATTTGTGCTGTTTTTGCATTTTGTTCTGCGAGTTTCTGGATATTATTAAATTTTTCATCATTTTTTCCTTTCCAGTAAGCGCAAAATATAGGGAGCAGTTTAAGTAACTGCTCCGCTATTTTAAGGAATATCTGAGTAATCATTTTAAGCTTTATTTTTTGCGTTACCGATATTAAGAGCTAAAGCATCGATTACTTTTCGTATAGCACTTAATACAGCATCATCTTTAGGAGTTGGAGTAAGAGCAGCAATAGCGGCGGCAGCAGCTATTACCGAAGTTATCACAGAAAATATTCCTTCTATATTAACGATAATAAAATCCAACATTTTTTTTCTCCTTTTTTTAAGATTAAGATTAGAGTTTGTCATAAAAGATATGGTTACCGATTTCCGCACAAGGGATAGCTTTTCTAGCCCAAGCAGGGAAGCATTTACGATTATGATAATGCATAGCTCCTCTTGTAGGATCGACAAGAACACCACAGACAGCTCTTCGAGCGATTCTTCGACACAGAGCAAATATTTTATCAGTTGCATCTATTTTACGAATGATTTCAGAATTTGGATCATTTTGGTTCCAACAAGAGAACTGTTTAGGTCTTAAGCAAACATCTTTAACCGTAGCACCCCACCAGAAACCGCCTCTTTGACGAGCGAAGCGCACTCGATTAATCACGACCGCAGCGACAGCTTCCATACCTAATAAGCCCTCACCTCTTGCTTCTCCATACAAAGTTCTTGCGAGGATATCGATAGCTTTACAACAATCACCTTGGCAAAAAACATCTCTATCATATGCGTTATTTTCGAATAGCATTAGTTTTCTCCTTTTCTATCGAGTTTTTTTTCAATTCTTAACAGATGTTCAGTTAGTCGTTTTTCCACAGCATTCAGGTAAGTTAAAGAAGCATAGCTTTTAGCTACTTCTAGCTTATAGGCAGCTAAAGCTTCTCGGATTTGAGAAGCATTGAATTCTGCGATATGATGATTTTTTTCAATAGCTTTTTCCATTCCAGATCGATTACGCCACACCAAGCCAAAAAGAGTTGCTAAAGCAGGTAATTCGACCACACTGATCCACCAGAGCAAATCAATGCTCAAATGTTCTTGCATTTTTTTCTCCTGTAAATGATTTTATATGCAGAAATCTACGGATCCATTACACATATCTTTTTGAGGTCGCCATTCTATACGTTTCTGCACAGTTTTTTGTAAATTTTCCACATTCATACGAATAGGCTGAGCTAAAAGACAACCAGCAACAGCATCAAGCCCATCATCATGAGATTTTCCTCCTGGTTTCCATTCTCTCATTTCATTAAGGAAGGGAGTTTTTTCTACATTTTTATGTATATAAAGAGCTCGTTCAGCCAATATAGCATCGAAAGCATTAATTATTCTTTGATCTTTGTTTTGTCGAGATACGATTTCTTTTAAAGGACAAATAATTCCTCGTTTTTTCATTTCTCTTCGTAAGATTCCTGGCAAGAATTTTCCGATACCATTTGTTTCAAGGTTCAAAGCAGGGATATAATTTTCTAAGATAAAATCGATCACCTCTTGGCATTGAGCTGAAGCATTATCATCTCTATCTTGATTTATTTTAATATATTTTATTTTATGTAAGAAATAATTACCCTCATTATCAGAGAAGACACAAGCTATGACGCTACTATCTCCAGTTTTACTTCCATATGAAGGATCCCACCAACAAGAAACAGAATACATTTGACGATTTCCTATTTTTAATATTGCTTTTCCGTTAGCTTCTAGGTAGGTCAAATCATCATCATATTTTCGTAAAGCGTCTGGAGATAATCGAGTATTTTCAATACTAATTGGCATCAACATCATTTGGCTTGCAAATTTATTTGGTCCAGCACGAGATTTTAAGTTTTTTATTTTTTCTAAAGAGAATCTTTCTTCCCAAGCGCTTTTTCCATTTTCATCGATCAAAGGCAACTTAAGCACAGAGAAACCATAAAGGAAGGGAGGATTTTCTGGATTATTAGCTTTAGTTTCATATATGGTATAAAAAGTATGAGGAGTACCAACATATAATATAATTCCATCGGGGACTAATACGAAATCAAGCTCAGACAAACGAGATCGCAAATCTTTTCGTTTTGTAGAAGTATCACAAGTTTTAGGAACTTCTACATCATCACAAACGATAATATCAGCGCGAGAACCCGTAACATTTGCCCCTAATCCTCTAGCCAGCACAGATGGATCTCTAAGTTCTTGAGAACGATTACTAGTAAACCGATCAGAAGCCCATTGATCTTTATCTTTAGGCAATAAAGAACGAGTAAGAGGATGTTTTTCAATAATTCTTTTAATATTTCGAACCATTTTTTTTGCTAATTCGTAATCAGCAGCCATAATTAAGATTCTAAGATTGGGGTTTTTAAATAGAGCAAAAGCACAAAACAAAGCAACCAATGTTGATTTTCCAGAATTACGAAAAGCCATCAACAAAGCACGTTTATTTGAATTATCAAACAAGTTCTCCAACCACTGGCTAATAATTCTATGATGTTTTGGTAAACTAAGGTTTTGAGTTTGGTTCCATATCCATATAAACTCTTTTAAGTTCACCAAAAGATTTTTAGATATCATTTTCATTCATCCATATTATCTAAAGCGCTTTTAGCTTTAGCGATTAAATCAACTAAGTTTTCTGTATTTTCTTGAAGGTTTTCTCCCTCAGTCCATTTTGCCAATTTCAATAGCAAATCGACATGAGCAATTGCAGTTTTACAAGCAGCATGATGAGCAGCAAATCCTTTTGGATCATCAGGAGCTTTTAGGCTTGAAAATTCTTCATAATCAGCAATTACTGTCGCTATTTGTTTTGGCAAAGTTTTAAGGAGATGTTTTTTTAAGGTTTTTAAACTTTTAGGCGACCTTGGCGCCATTTTTTCCTCCTTTTTAAGTATTGTTTTGCATTATCTGTTCAACCTCATCTATACTTTGCGCTTTACTGATAGCTTCTTTTAAAGTTGTTGCTTGTTCATGTAATTCATTATTATAAGCACAAAAAGTAGCGACGACTTCTTGCATTTGAAGAGCATCAAGTTGCAAATTTGAGTTATCTTTTAAAGTCCATTCAATTGTAAAATCAGGATTTGTGGCAGCAGCCTGAGCAGCACACAACAACCTTTGCATAGAAACAGAATCACTATCAAAGATTTTTCCCATATAAGAGAAACCTGCTTTTTCTTTTTCCTGTCTTAAGATATTAATTTTTTCATAAGCATTGTTTTTAAATTCCTGTAAGGAAGGAGTATATTTATATTCTTCCGTAAAATTTTGAGGATTTTCATTATACTCAGCAAGAAGTTTTGAATATTCTGGATCTCCAGGGATTACATGATAAGGCAAACGATTTTTAGTAATTACAAAAGTATTATTTTCACGATGTATTTTTTTAATCATTTTAAGCAATTCTCCATGCGAAACCATATAAATATCCACTTCCTGTAAGAGACAAAGTTGTTTCTCCAGCTACGATTCTCACACAAGGAGCCGCAGTTAAAGTTTGAGAAGTTGAATTATTATATAAGTAACAAAACCAAGTTCCTCCAGCAGGCAAGGTAAAGAAAGCAGATCCAGCAGAAGAATTTATTCCCATTACATATCCTGCTTCAGATTGAGAAATTAATTGAGGTTTATTTGCAGGTATAAAAACAGCATTACTATAATCAGGATTCATTTTATTACTGATAGCTTCATTTATATTATTTAGCATTTGAGTTTTATCTGTTTCCCAATCATCTACTATTTGTTGGAGATTTTCTCCGATAGTTATCATTTCTACTGCTTTATCTTCTACATTTTGACAAATATCTCTAGCAGCGAATATGCTTGGTATAACATCTTCTACGTTAGCTTCATCAGTTACACCAACAGATAAGCATCTATCAAATTTTTCATTTAATTGTTGGACTAAAGCGACTTGATAATCTAATTCATCATTTATGACTTGAGCCCTAAAAGGACCTCCATCTTGGAAATCCGTTTGTCTACTGATAGGTAGATTACGGTATAAAGTTATAACAACACCTGCCGAAGGAGGAGTATCGAAGACGACGGTTCCTCCTTCTGTTTCACCTGCACCAAAAACTGTATATCCTGTATTTTGAATTTCAGTATCAAAAAAAACCTCTATATCTGTTGGTTTAAAAATAGCAAAAGGGTAGACAAAAGAGGTTTGAGCTCCATTTCCAAGATAACGTATTCGAGGGTTAACATCATTTATTTTTATATGGGTCATTTTTTTTCCTTTTTCATCAAACGAGAAGTTTTGAGCCTATATTCATAGCCGTATCAAAAGTACTAGAAGCAGAAGATAAGAGATTTTTTCTTTGTGAAGTAGCTAAAGAATTATTCAAACTATCCAAACGATAACGATAATTAGTATTTAATACCTCTAATTCATCTTCAGCATTAGTTTTTATTTCTTCTAGTACATTAGCTGCAGAACCTTCATCTGGATTAATTCCCGCCGCACCAAATTTAGCTCTTTGTTTAGCCATCTGAGTTTTTAACAAATTCAGACGTTTTGTTTCTGCTTCTACTTTTTGATTGGCAAGGTTTTGAGCGTCTAAAGCAGCTTGTTTAGATGCGGCTTTATTATTAATATTTGTTTGAATATTTTGAGTAATTTGCCCCGCAGCTAAAGCTGCCATAGCCATTACTTGAGACAAAGCAGATATTTCCATTTTTATTCACTTCCTTTCATTTCTGTAGTCACTGAAATCAAAGAGAAAGGAGCAGGATATGCACTTTCTATTTTCCATAATGGTTGTAAAGGATTTCGTTTCCATCCAATTCCTCGCAAGATAATATCTTTTGTTTCTATTTGTCTTTTCTGCAAAAGAGTATTTTGTCCTAAAGTAAACGGCATAGCAGATTTAAAACCCAAACCTACGTCTACTTCCAGGAAACTTGTTTCCAAGACTCTGAATATAGCTTTAATCAATCTGAAAGCATTACTTGCCCTAACATTTCCGCCTAAATTAAAAGGAGGCAAAGGAGAAACAACATGAGAAAAAGGTAAGCCTACAAAAACTTTTTTTGCAGGATAATCAAGTTTTATTTTACCATTTTCAACCATTTGTAATCCAACGCAAACGTCATCAGCAATAATAGAGACATTTTTTCCTTCTAAGTTATCTAAACCAGACCAAGTTAATTTAGGAGTATCTTCCTCTCCGATTAAAGTTGCATCGGTATAACAGTTGTCATCAAAAATCTCTAAGAAGTACTTTTCCTCTCGCTCCACCAAAGCATACACATCTTTTTCTAGAACGCTTACAGAAAGGAAATTTCCGTCAGTTTCATGCTTACTCCAAGCACTAACTTGTTCACTTCTATAATTAGTAAGGGTAGCAATACTTCCATCTATCATGACTACGAATAACAAACGTCTTTGATCATCATAGTCCTCATCAATAGGGTTATTAATGAGATGGCTAGATAGCATAGACAAATCTTGAGCTTGATAAGCCTGTTCAATATCCGAGAATAAAAATTCTCTAACATCAGATCCATGAGCAGAACAAAACAAAGTAGCTCCATCTACGTTACAAGGAGGCACATAAGCATATCCAGGAGAACCGACTCTAGTTTGTCTTTTAAGTTGTATGTTCATAGGAGTTAAAGGCTCTCCAGTTACCATCCATTCAGCTCCAGAAGTAAAGACTTGAAGATGTCTTCCTGAAAACAAAGCTTTAATAGCATTCACTTGATCAGACAAGAGAGCAAATTCTATACTTTCATCATCAAGACCTTCTCCTAAATTAAAATTTTTCAAATCAGCACTTTTAGACATCCACAAACGGTTAGGTAAATCTCTAGATCCGCCGATAACTAACCGATCTTGATGAAAAGTCACAGCGACAGGATATCCTCGTACATTAGAGAAAGCTTGCTCTTTCCATTCTTTAGTTGAATTATTTGCAGGGATCGTTTCAAAAATACTTTGAGTTTTAATTTCAGCCTCTACCTGAGTAGAACTAATATAGTTAGTAATCAAAACTTGCCCTTTATCAATAGCAAGTCTAATTCCTACATGACCAGGTAAGAAAACGCTTGCTGAAGCAGTAATTGTAGTTGTTCCAGATAAACTACTAAGAGATAAAGTCACATTATCTGGAGCAAATTTATAATATGGTTGGAAAACAAAGCCATCATTTTCATAAAAAGTCCAATCCTCTATAGTCCATTGAGTGTGAGAAGAACGAGTTATTTTTTTTAAAGGATAATCTTGATGAGCAATCAAGAGAGTATCTGCACTTTGTGTCCAGCGTAATTCAGGTATATCCTTTTCCAACCAAGGAGTTTCTAATTCTGCTACTTTTTGTTCATTCATATAAATCCAAATTACTTGATCCATTACAACGAACATATAATTCTGTTCAGTATTAAAAGAAAAAGAGATTAGTCTTCCAGGACCTTCTAAAGTATCAATATATCGTAATCCAGCTCTTCTTGTTACGCCACCTGTAGGATTTATGAACACATTACGTAAGAACAAGGCTCCATTTTCATAAGCTCTAAGATCCCCCCTTCCAAGCATACAATAAGACAATTCTCCAGCTGTAAAATTAGTTTTTACCGTAGTATTCATTTACGCACCTCCAATAAAGGGAAATGCTCTATAGCTTTTGGTATGGACTGTTGACCATCAATTAGCTTTGCTTGTTGAAATAAGTCCTGAGCAATTTTTAATAATAATTCAGCTCTAGAAGTACTTTCGGTTAGAGGTAAACAGAATTCCGCCGCCAATCTAGCAATTAAAGCCATATCAAAAAACGGAGGAAAATTTTCTTCTTTAGGTCTAAATATATAAGAAAGCATTACAGAGTTACTATTACAATGCAGGCGTTTTTCTTCTATTCTATAATCTAAGCCTCGACCTTTTTTGGCGACACCAGCGGATATTACTCTTAAGAAGTCCGTAGGTAACATAAAAGCATATTTAAAATCCGCAACAGGTTCTGCCTCTAACATAGGTAAACTTATCTGAGCAGAAGCAAAGCTCCAAGGATGAGCAGATAATAAAGCATCTCTAATCCCAGGATAAAGATTAGCTGCGATTTCAGCTTCTACGGTTCCATCAGCGAAAGAAGAGATACTTGATGCACCAATTTTCAAAAGTGCTCGAGAACATAAAGATATAGCACTTATAGCCATTTAAAAGCTCCTTAAAAAAGGGGATAGAGAAACATCTATCCCCTTATCTTTTTTAATTTTTATAAATCTTTGGAACGAAATAATTATAAAGTATATTATCCCGCGCTATCACTAGTTTGAGTTGCAGTAGATACCGATGCTAAGGAAGCTACTCCATCTACAACCTTTGCGACCACATAAAGACCCACTTCAGGAGTTCCAGTATCCCCCAATCCTGCAGAAACGATTATTGCATCTCCTTTACGCATCGTAATCGTTTTAGCATAACCAGCAGTTTCTACAGTTTCTAAAGAATCATCTGTAATATATTGGAACAATTGATTACCGCTTCCATGAGCAATCAAAGTTAATTTTGATTCATCAAAAGCCATTTTAAAAATACTCCTTCATTAAAATTAAGCAATTTCAGCATTTGCATCTACTTTAAGTTTTACGATGCCATCATTATCGATTAGAACAGAACCTTGGCTCATCATATTATTAATGAAATAAGCAGCATGATCTCCATGCCAAGAGATATCGCTTTTCACATCTTGACCAGAAGCATGACCAACGGCAGTTTTATGATATAAGAAACAATTTCTACCACCTGAAGAATTTTCCGGTAACCCTGTATGCATAATCCATACAATTCCGAGCCATTTTCTAGATTCACTTCCTTTAAGCCAAGGGAATTCATCTCCGACATAATTTGCGTCAGAGAACTCTGGTAGACTTAACAAGAAGTTCCACTCTCTAGGTCCCACAATACCAAATCTCTGTCCATCATCTGGAACATCTTTTGAATTTAAATAAGAAAAAGCATCAAGAATTAGATCTTTGCTAAGTCCCGTAGAGTAATCACCAACAGAGTTCTGAGCACCATCTAAAGCATCTATAATTAATTCATCAGTTTTGCGACCTAAAGCATAAGCTCCAGCATTAATGATTACTTCTCTTTCATCATACCCGACTTTCATTTCATCTAGAGAATCAAGCCAATCACCAGCATAATAATCATAAAGGAAACACTCCACTGGAGTATGATCAAGATTCATTACAGGAACCAAGCCATGTCTAGCTTTAACTCCAGCAATACCTTTACCTACTTTTTGGAAAGTAGTTGAAGATCCCTTTACTTCCGATTTAAATCTGACCGTTCCTCTTAATTTAGAACCATTTTGTTGATAAGCTTGATGTACTTCAGCTTCAAACTGTTTGGTAAAAGCAAGATTTATAGTAGTTGACATTTGTCACTCCTTAAAAAATTGAATAAAAAAATTTTTAATAAAAATAATGAGTTAAGAATTATTTTTCTGGATAGAGGCGCTTAAAACCTTCTGTTACTCGACGTAAAGTTTCAGGATCTTTTTCACGCCAATATTTTTCACTTTTCATAATGTGTTTAAGATTTTCTTCACTATCAAGATCAAGATGTCCATCTGGACGCCCAAAAGGAGGCTCATCAGAATTCATCATGTTATAAAGAGTAATCACTCCATCATAAGTAGAAGAAAGAATTTCGTATATATCTTTAGGTACATTTTGCTGTCCCCAAGCTGAGATTTGCCGAGATACTTCACTCCATCTTTCCTCGCCACCGAAATGATTTACCAAGCGATATAATTGATGTTCTCCCTCATATTCACAAGCCATTTGTTTTAACAAAGGAATCACTTTTTCAGCCGCCAGATCATATACGGCTTGGACTTGTTTAGGAGTAAAGCCTAGCTTTCGAAGTTTTTCATTAACTTCAGGATCACTAGCTAGAAGTTTTTCTTTAATTTCTATTTTATATTCCTTTGCATTTTCTGGAACTCCCATAGCACGAAAGAAAGCATCTTTTTCTTCTTGAGGTGCATTTTCATCTGGTATTTTAAAGTCATATTTGCTTTTTTTATCCGATACCAAATCAATATTTTTTTCATCCTTAATTTGTTTTTCAATTAAGTTTTCAGGCATCATTATTCTCCATATATTAAGATTATAAGATTTATTGTTTTGCACGTTTACAAAGTGTTTCGATATGAGCAATCAAGGCTCTTTGTCCTTCGGCATATTTTAGTACACTTTTTTTTACTTCTGGACCGAAGCATCGCTCAAAAGTTATTTTTTTAAGATGCTGAAGGACTTTTTTTCCATCTTCAGAAGAGAAGCAGCGAGCAAAAGTTCTAGCTAATTGAAAATCTTTATCTTCCAATACAGGAGAGATATTAATTTTTTCCAACCATTCCCAACCATTTTTATTTTTACCCAACATTTTCTAAAACCTCATTTTGTAAATTATTTATAGAATTATTCTGAGATATTTCTTCTCGGATAATTTCTTGAGGTACTCCTAAAGTTTTTCCAAGCCATCTAGCCGCCTGTCCCATATTAACAGCAGCAGCTCCCTCTAAGCCCATAGAAGAAACATAACCAAGGAAAGAAAGAGTGTTTGCAGCATCTTTTTGTGCTTGTTGTCTTGCA
>CALXRE010000087.1 GCA_944390645.1 uncultured Alphaproteobacteria bacterium
AAAATAGGCTTTTTTTTTTTTTTAAAAGCGATTTTTATCCGTATTTTAAAGACTCTTTAATATCATTATCAAATTCAAGATTTTTGCCATGATTAATGGTCTAACTAAACAATTTTTCCGTAAACCTATGACTACAGGAGCAATATGTGCAAGCTCTTTACATCTTGCTCGCCAAATGACAAAAAAAATCAATTTAGAAACAGCGGGAGTTGTTGTTGAACTTGGTCCAGGAACTGGAGCAATTACAGGTGAGATTTTAAAAAAACTTGCTCCTTTAAGTATTTTTTTTGCAATAGAATTAAATCAAGCCGTTATTCCTTCATTTTCTAAAAAGTTTCCCGAACAAATAATTTATCACGATACAGCGGCGAATCTTCCTAATCTTCTAAGGCTTCAAAATCTTTCACACGCAGATGTTATTTTATCAGGTTTACCTTGGACACTTTTTTCTGCAAGTGTTCAAGATGAAATATTAGAAGCAATTACTGATTCTTTACCTAAAGGAGGATTTTTCACAACTTTTGCCTATCTACACGGAGCTATGATTCCTTCTGGTATACGCTTTAGGCAAAAGCTTCATGAAAACTTTAGAAAAGTTTCCACATCTAAGATTATTTGGGATAACATTCCTCCAGCCTTTGTCTATAAATGTCAAAAATAATTTTCTTTAATTTTTAAGAAAGTTTTTTCTTTAACATTTCATTAAGCATGGCAGGATTAGCTTTTCCTTTAGTTGCCGCCATAACTTGACCAACAAACCAACCTAACAACTTATCTTTTCCCGCTTTATATTCAGCCACTTTATCTTGATTAGCAATAATTACTTTATCAATTTCTGCCTCAATAGCCGCAGTATCAGTAACTTGCTTCAAGCCCTTTTCTTCTACGATGAGCTCTGGAGCTTTTCCTGTTTCTGCCATAATAGAGAAGACTTCTTTAGCTATTTTTCCAGAAATCGTATTATCCGTAATCAAGCCAACGAGCTTACCAAGATTTTCAGCCGTTATAGGAGATTCTGTAATATCTTTTCCCTGAGCATTTAATAGAGCAAATAGATCTCCAATAATCCAATTAGAGACTTTTTTCGCATCATTATTTTTAGCCGCGGTTTCAAAATAGGAAGCGATTTCTTTTTCAGATACCAAAATATCTGCATCATAAGCAGGTAATCCATATTGCTTAATGAAGCGTTCTTTTTTTGCATCAGGTAATTCAGGCATATTATCTTTAACCCGCTTAATCATATCATCATCTAAGACTAAATGCACTAAATCAGGGTCAGGGAAATATCTATAATCGATAGCGAACTCTTTTGTTCTCATAGCTCGAGTTTCTAATTTTTCATCATCAAACAAGCGAGTTTCTTGGATTACAGGTTCACCATTTTCATAAGCTTCTATTTGACGTTTAGCTTCTATTTCTACGGCTTGAATAACAAAACGAATGGAATTAACGTTTTTTACCTCTACTCGAGTTCCAAATTTTTGCCCTGGTCTATTAACAGATACATTAACATCACAACGCATACTTCCTTCATCCATATTTCCATCACAAGTACCAAGATAACGTACGATAGAACGAAGTTTACGAACGAACTTTCCAGCATCTTCAGGAGATTCCAATTCAGGACGAGTAACTAATTCCATAAGAGTAACCCCTGCTCTATTAAGATCTATACAAGACTTAGCAGGGATTAAATCATGGATAGATTTTCCAGCATCTTGTTCCATATGTATGCGTTCGATGCCAACTCTTTTGATTTCTCCATTATCACGAACAATATCAAGATATCCATCAGTAACAATGGGTTTAAAGAACTGGCTTATTTGATATCCAGCAGGGAGATCGGCATAGAAATAATTTTTTCTATCGAAAGCAGAATATTTATTTATCGTAGCATTTATAGCTAATCCTGTACGAACGGTTTGCTCTACAGCAAACTTATTTATCACTGGGAGCATTCCAGGATATCCAGCGTCAATAGTTGATACACTAGAGTTTTGTTCCGCACCAAAAGTAGCAGAAGCTGCACTAAAAAGCTTAGATTTAGTTATTACTTGACAGTGTACTTCCAATCCGACGACCACTTCCCACTGACCAGTTTTTCCTGATATAGTATACCTCATAATTAAGCCTCCACTCTATGTGGTTTAAGATTAAATTTTGCAGCCTTTTCAATTATTGATGCTGTTTTAAAAATCATTTCTTCGCCAAAAGGCTTTCCGATTATTTGAAGACCGAGAGGCAAGCCATCAGAAGAAATAGCCGCGGGTACGACCATAGCGGGGAGCCCTGCTAAAGAAGCAGGACAAACGAAGGCATCATTAAGGAAAACCGTTATTGGATCTTGGCTTCTCATTTCATCTTCTCGCACAGCTGTAGAAGGAGCCGCTGGGGTAAGGAGAAAATCGACTTTTTTGAAAGCTTCATTAAATTCATCAACAATTAAGCGACGTACTTTTTGAGCTTTTAAGAAATAGTCTTCATATCTAGAAGAGCCAAGGATATAAGTACCAACTAATATTCTTCTACGAACTTCTTTACCGAAGCCTTGCATTCTAGTATTTGCATACATTTCATCAAGAGTATCACCTTCAGCTCTAATACCAAAACGAACCCCATCATATCTAGCAAGGTTTGAAGAACATTCTGAAGATGCAATAACATGATATACAGTTAAAGCATATTCAGTATTAGGCAAAGATATTTCTATAACTTCAGCTCCAGCATCTTTAAGCCATTTAATACCCGCATCCCACATTTTAATAACATCAGGATTTATACCATTAGGTCTATATTCTTTTGGTATACCTACGATTTTTCCTTTTAAATCACCATCTAATGATTTCAAGTAATCTGGTACAGGTATTTGAGCAGATGTAGAATCTTTATCATCAAAACCAGCCATAATTTTAAGCATTAAAGCAGTATCTTGTACATTTCTAGCCAAAGGACCCGCTTGATCAAGAGAAGAAGCAAAAGCGATAATTCCATATCTAGAACAGCGCCCATAAGTTGGCTTAATACCAGTTACTCCACAGAAAGAAGCAGGCTGTCTAATAGAACCTCCAGTATCAGTTCCTGTTGCAGCCATACATAAGCCTGCAGAAACGGCGGCAGCAGATCCACCAGAAGATCCTCCAGGGACGAGCACGGAGTTATCATTTGTTCGTTTCCAAGGATTTTGAGTAGCGCCATAGTATCCAGTAATAGTTCCAGAGCCCATAGCGAATTCATCAAGATTAGTTTTTCCCATCAAAACAGCACCTGCATCCCATAATTTTTGAGATACCGTTGATTCATAGAAAGGAATAAATCCTTCAAGGATATGAGAAGCAGCAGTAGTCATTACCCCTTTTGTACAGTATAAATCTTTCATACCGATAGGAATACCTTCTAAAGGTCTCATTTCTCCTTTTTTTATTTGTAAATCACTTTTAGCAGCCATTTCCAGAGCCAGCTCAGGAGTTTCTGTAATGTAAGCATTAAGGTGTTTTGCCTTTTCCATTTCCTGGATATGAGCTTTAGTTAATTCTACAGCAGAGAATTCACCTTTTTTTAAGCCATCAAGAGCTTGAGCAATAGTTAGATCCACCAAATCTGTCATTATTTATTACTCCACCATTTTTGGTACTACGAAAAACCCATCTTGAGATACTTTTGCACAGCTCATGAGTTCTTTTTGTATATTTCCGTCTGAGACAACATCTTGCCGATATATCAAAGGCATATCTTTATCCAAAACAGAGGTTAAAGGTTCTACCCCTTCAGTATTAACTTGTTTAAGGTGTTCTGCCCATTCGCAAAGGCTATCGAGCTCTTCTGCTACTTTTTCTAGATCTGAATCAGGAACCTTAAGTCTAGCTAAGTAAGCGACCTGCTTTACCGTAGTTATATCTACTGGCATAATTTTTCTCCTATACAAAAATTATTTTGCGTGCGAAAGTATCACTCATCATGGAAACAAGCAAGCAAGATTTAACCTTAAATGAATTCAAGCAGCTTTTACCTGCTAAGCGTCCTATTATTGGTTTAGATATAGGCTCAAAAACCATAGGAGTTGCAACATCAGATGCGACTTTAATGATAGCTTCACCGCTAAAAACAATTATGCGTACTTCTTTTGTCCGAGATATGGAAGAACTTTTAAAATATATAAAAGAAAGAGATGCATGTGCTCTAGTTTCTGGTCTTCCACTAGAAATGAGCGGGAAAGAAGGAGATAGAGCCAAGATAACAAGATCAATTGGAGAGAAAATATCAAAGTATACAGGGTTACCTATTTTTTATTGGGATGAGCGTTTTTCATCTAGAGTAATGGAACGTTTTATGATTATGGAAGCAGATTTATCAAGGAAAAAGCGTAAAGAAGCTATAGATAGGAGTTCTGCAGCATATATTCTCCAGGGTTTTTTAGACGCTCTTTAGTTTCAACGATATCTGCTATTAGTTAGCATAGACATTAATTGAGATAAGAAGACTCTATTTTTATTTTCCTCAAAAATAATTTTTTTATTTTCTTTTATTTTTTCCAAGATAACTTCTTTAAGTTCCAAAGAGTTATGCACTATTTTATCAGCCCCAGCATTTTTTAATTCCTGGATTCGGAGTTTCTTTACCTCTTCATCAGAAGAGTAACCCAACATACCAAGATTTCCGATTGCGAAGACTTTTACTCCGTCAATATCTTTAGTAGCTTCCATATCACCAACACTATCACCAGAAACTATTACAAAACGCTTATCAAACTTATTTTCTCGAATAATGTGTTTAATAACTTCTTGTTTACTTTTGCGATATTTTTCTCGAGTATAAATATGCTTTTTAAAGGGTCTCGGCACATAGTGTATCAGATCACTATTTGATAATTCAAAATAAATTGCTTTTTCTGTACTTCCAGATACAAAATAAATTTTACAATCTTTATCTTTTTGAATTATTGCCAACAATTCTTCGATATATGGGAAAACGATGTCAGGAGATATATTTACAAAAATATCATCAAAAACTTTTTCATCTATTTTTTCAACTTCCTGAGGTGTAATAGGAGCAAACTCTTCACTTAAGATTTGCAAATGATCTTTTGTTTTTCCCATTAAATGGCGAATATACCATAATCTTCCTTTTTCCCCATAAGGAAGTTTTTCTTCTATTTTTTTCTTAACTTCTGGTTTATCTTCGAACAACTCCAAAAGAGCATTACGATAGTATAAATATTGGTCAGATTCGGTATCTAATAAATGACCATCCACATCAAAAACTAAAGTTATTTTAGCATTTGTTTTGTATATATCATTATATTCGTCTTTCATAATGGAATTATTGTATAATATTTTGTCAAAGATAACAAGCGCTTTATACAAGAATAATTATGGACCTAAGTATTTTATATAGTTTCCTGATCCTGATGTTGTTGCAGAATAGGTTGTACATCCTGTAAGCTTACATACATTCGTTGAATATACAGCCCCTCCTCTACCAGCAGATTCACATTCATTCATAATCGCATTAGCCATACAATTACCACTTGAATCTACATAACAGGTCATTCCTTTAAGGGTCAAAATCCAATTTCCATTTGCTTTTATTCCATATCCAGTTCCTCCCGTAGCAGGATAACTTCTACAACAACTTCTATCATTCCCTTTGTCAGTACTACCTCCTGCCGAAGCTAAAGTAAAAACAGTGCCAGCAGAAAAATATCCTGTACCTGCATATCTTTTCAAAGTAGTAGAGGCAGTACTAGTACATCCATATCTATATGTTGTAGATCCAGCTGTATTTTGGACAGAAAATTCATAGTTACCAGGACATTGTGCAGTATAGGTTCCTACTCTATTTAAAACTACACTTCCCGCAGAAGGACAACATGAGCAAGTTTGTTTACTTCCAGAAGAAGCTGTCGTAATAATATTGGAAGTAGAACATTTAGCTGAGCTTAAAGAAGTTATGCTTGAACAACTACGATTTATATTGTTGTTCCAACCATATCGACAAGCTGCGGAAGCGGCGTTATTAGATGAGTTGCACAAATTCACCACTTCTAGACTTGTCGCTATTCTATTCCCTGTAAATGCACATGGT